>DATAJQ010000001.1:0-4148 GCA_036262095.1 Chitinophagaceae bacterium
TCTTACACTGGCAATCGCAATCAGCAGTTTTGCAGTATTTGCCAACGACGTTAAAGTAAACACAGCAGTATTGAACGCATTCAACAGCGAATTTGCTGATGCAAAAGATGTACAATGGGCAAGCGGCCAGGGCTACTATAAAGCTTCTTTCCAGTACAACGATCAGTATGTAACGGCTTTCTATAGTTTTGATGGCCAGACCCTGGGCGTAGCACGCAATATCAGCTCACTCGATCTGCCGATGAACCTGCAGTCTTCTTTGAAGAAAGAATATTCAGGTCGCTGGATCACTGAATTGTTTGAAGTATCTAATGAAGAAGGCACTCATTACTACATTACGCTTGAGCAGGCTGATTCAAAAGTTACCCTGAAATCAAGCAATGGCAGCAAATGGAGTGTTTACAAAAAAGCAACAAAAGCATAATATAAGCAGTTAGTTTTGGTGTGTGGTAAAAATAACCCCGTTCTCGCTTCCAGGAGACGGGGTTTTCTTTTGCTTAATGGCGTAGTGTATCGCAAAGGGCGCAAAGATTTCGCAAAGAGCGCAACGTGGCATACTTCGCGAAATCTTTGCGCCCTTTTCAATACTCATAACCAATTTTAAAATGGCTCTGTTAATGAATGTTAGAAATTGTTAGAATCATTAACAAGCATCACCGCCAATCCCAATTTACTTTTTTACTCCTGTAACCCATTCTACTTTTGACACGTCTTAAATAATAAAAGCAATAATTAAAAAAACCATTAACCATTAAACCTTTTTATTTATGAAAAAGTTTTTTTTAGCCGCAGCGTTTCTTACTGCAACAGTTATCTCAAGCTTTGCTAACCCCGTTGAAAAAGCTGACCCCAAGGCAGAAGCAGTATTCAACAAACAATTTGCCGGCGCGCACAGCACCGTTTGGTCCAAAACAGAAGAAGGCCTGCTTAAAGTGAATTTTGTCTGGGGCGGCCACAGCACTGTGGTTTATTTCAATGATAAAGCTGAGATCGTTGGTTCTGTACGCAATATGTTCTATGACCAGCTGCCGCTCACAATCATCCGTTCTGTTGAGTCTAAATACCAGTCACCGGTAGTGATTGAAGTAAGGGAAGTTTCCAATGAAGAAGGCACTAAATATGCGCTGGTATTGGAAGAGAAAACAAAGAGATACAATGTTCGCCTCAACAGTATGGGAGAAATACTGAGCAGCGAAAAAGTAAAAAAATAATCCCTGATTGTTTATGTTCCTTGGTCTTTTGTTCATTGCCTTATTCAAAATTTACCTTATCCGGCTGATCATTCAGTACAGGCAAAACAATAAACCTGCCTACCGGCAGTCAGGTCCAACAGCATGAACAATTAATATTAGCATAATATGCCGGTCAGATACCCTGCTTGAACAAGCAGGGTATTTTTATTCCATCAGTATATTCTTATTTGCCTGATGGCTAGCCCTGCAAAAAGTTTTATTAGACATACAGGGAGATGAAAATTTTTACAGGGCTGGTTTATCAATACTGTATTTTTGCGGCTCATCCCGCATAGTCTCCGCTGTTGTGCGGATCTGAAGGCGGTCTAAAATCATATAACATGAACAAAGGACCCGTTTCAAAATTTATCCAGCACCATTACCGACATTTTAATGCTGCTGCTTTGATGGATGCCGCCAAAGGTTATGAAACTCATTTGCTGGAAGGTGGTAAAATGCTTGTGTCGCTCGCTGGTGCCATGAGCACTGCCGAGCTGGGAATATCCCTGGCCGAAATGATCAGGCAGGATAAAATACATATCATCAGTTGCACCGGAGCCAATCTTGAAGAGGATGTAATGAACCTGGTAGCGCACACTCACTACAAAAGAGTGCCTAACTACCGCGATCTTACCCCGCAGGACGAATGGGACCTGCTGGAAAATCACTACAACCGCGTAACCGATACCTGTATTCCTGAAGAAGAAGCCTTCCGCCGTTTGCAAAAACACCTGGTAAAACAATGGAAAGAAGCAGAAGCAAAGGGAGAGCGTTATTTTCCTCATGAATTCTTATATAAAACCGTTTTAAGCGGAGAGCTTCAGCAGTATTATGAAATTGATCCCAAAGACAGTTGGATCATTGCTGCCGCAGAAAAAAATCTGCCTATCGTGGTGCCCGGTTGGGAAGACAGCACAACAGGAAACATTTTCGCAAGCTATGTGATCAAAGGCGAATTGAAAGCCAGCACCGTTAAAAGTGGTATTGAATACATGGTATGGCTGACCGATTGGTACCGCAACAATTCAGCCGGCAAGGGAGTTGGTTTCTTCCAGATCGGTGGCGGTATTGCCGGCGATTTCCCGATCTGTGTGGTGCCTATGATGTACCAGGACCTGGAATGGCATGATGTGCCTTTCTGGAGTTATTTCTGCCAGATCAGTGATTCTACTACTTCCTTTGGGTCATACTCAGGAGCTGTGCCGAATGAAAAGATCACCTGGGGTAAGCTGGATATCAATACGCCGAAGTATATTGTTGAGAGTGATGCTACGATCGTGGCGCCGTTGATATTTGCATGGTTGCTGGGTTGGTAAAAGAATAAGAACATTTCATTAAGCATAGAAAAAGCCATTCGAATTACGAATGGCTTTTTCTATGCTTAATGAAAATATCAGTTATTAAAAACCTTAAGGTTTCTCCAATTTCAGATCACGCTTCAGCATATCGTTCCTGTTAGCCATTTCCCAGGCTGTATAGAACACCAGTTGCCCTCTTTTCGCCATCAGCTTATAGTTGATCTTATCAGGTGTGTCAGTTGGCCTGTGATAATCGGCATGCACACCATTAAAGTAGAAAATAATAGGAACTCCCTTTTCTGCAAAATTGTAGTGGTCGCTGCGATAGTAAAAACGGTTCTTATCGTTCAGGTCGTTATACTTCCTGTCAAGTTTCATTTTTACTGTTTTATTCACCTGGTCAGTGATGGTAGCCAGATCTGTGCTCAGTTTGTCGTCACCGATTACATACACATAGTTGGCAGAGTCTTTATCTTTCAGGTATTCTTCACCAATGCGGCCGATCATGTCAATGTTGAGGTCAACTGTAGTCTTTTCCAGCGGGAAGATCGGGTGGTTGGAATAATAAGCAGAACCCCATAATCCTTTTTCTTCACCGCTTACAGTCATGAACACGATGGTTCTGCGGGGACCTTTACCTGCTGCTTTAGCTTTGGCAAATGCTTCAGCCAGTTCAAGAATGCCGGTAGTGCCGCTGCCATCGTCATCAGCACCATAATAAATAGTGCCATCAGGTCTTTTACCTACGTGGTCATAGTGTGAAGTAAGGAATACATATTCATCTTTCTTATCTGTTCCCTCGATCATGCCCAATACGTTTGACGCGCTGGCTGTAAGAGTCGTTTTAGCATAGCTCAGATCGATGTTTGCTTTATAGGTCTGTGAAGCCAGGGGTGAGGCTTTCATTTTTCCGATAATGCCATCTACGCCGGTAATGCTGGCTGCAACACCTTCAGAGATGCTGAATGTTTGAGGATAAATGCTGGCTGCATATCCGTTCAGCATATAGCTGCCGGAGGCATTGAACGTCTGGCGGGGGAAATTGCCGTAAACGATCAGCACGGCAGCAGCACCTTTTTCCTGTGCACGGGCTACGCGTGAGAGAACGTTGGCAGGTGAATTGAAACCAGTAGCAGTAGGTTTGTAATCAGCGGGCATTCCATCGAGGAGCATTACCAGCTTTCCTCTTACGTTAAGGTCTTTGTAAGCATCCAGACTTCCGTCAACAATACCATAACCAACAAAAACCACTTCAGAAAAACGGAGTTCGGTGGTATGGCTCATGGAGGGGATAGGCTGATAGTCTTTTGTCAGATTAAACGCAGTTCCATTCACTTTTAATGAAGAAGAGGTCATGGAATCTTTATAAAGCGGATAGCTTTGGCGGTAGCTGCCGTTGTTGCCTGGCAGCAGGCCCAGGGATTTGAAATGATTTTCGATATAGTCGGCAGCCTTTTCCAGGCCGGGAGAAGGAGTGTCGCGTCCTTCCATTTCTTTGCTGGCAATGGTGTAAAGATGGCGCTGCATATCTTCAGCAGTGATGGTGGCGGCAAAATAAGCCGGACTGTTTTTCTTTTGTGCCGAGGCAAAAAGGCACAGCCCCAGGGACACCGGGAGC
>DATAJQ010000002.1:0-2424 GCA_036262095.1 Chitinophagaceae bacterium
AGGCGATTGGGAAATGTATGTTGGCGAGTATGCTACAAATGGAGGAGTAGGGGCCGGTAATATGCGTGCTGCCCTGGCAGATGCTGTATATATATTAGGTATGGAAAGAAATGCGGACCTGGTGAAATGGAGCAGTTATGCACCCTTGCTTGTAAATACCAATGATGTGGATTGGCCGGTGAACCTGATCAATTTTGATGCTGCACAAAGCTTTGGCCGTATTTCTTATTACGCTATCCAATTGTTCAGTGACAACAGGGCAGATATAAATCTTACTACTGCAATAGATATTCCCCGCGAATCCTCCACACAACCTCTTTTTTCCGGAGGCATTGGTTTGGGTACCTGGGATACGCAGGCTGAATTCAGGGATATTGAGGTAAGCCGGAACGGAACAGTTGCATATAAATCCGATTTCATCAACAATGCAGCGGAATGGGCGAAGATCAGGGGGGAATGGTCGGTAAAGGAAGGAGCGCTGGCTCAAACGGCCGAAGGACCCCAGCGGCTTGCCATGCTACCCCAAAAATTTGATACCTGCACCATCCGTTTGAAAGCACGCAGGATGGGCGGATTGAATGCATTTATGATCCCTTTTGCTGTAAAGGACAGCAACACTTATTTACGGGCACATATCGGTTCGTGGCTGAATGCCTGCAGCGTTTTTGAAAGCGTTACAGATGGTTATGAAGTGGCTGGGCTTACTGACCAGAAACGCCTGGCAAAACCGATTGAAACAGGAAGATGGTATGATATCCGCCTTGTGATTGGTGCTGACAAAGTAGATTGCTATCTCGATGGGGAATTATTGATGACCTATACACCGCCACCCAAAATATTTGCTCTTGCCGGTAAAAAAGAGAGCACGGGTGAGATCATTCTTAAGCTGGTTAATGCAGGACCTGCTGCCATAAAAACCAAGATCAATATTGCCGGACTGGAAGGTATTCCTTCGCAGGCGATGCTGAGCAGTTTATCGGCTTCCAGCGACCAGGTGGAAAACTCTTTTGCCCAGCCGGGACAATACACACCAGTATCCCGCCAGATTGTTATAGACCCGAAAAATCCCGAAGTGGAATGGCCAGCTTTCTCCATTAATGTACTTCGTATTAAACCAACCGGCAAATCAAACCAAAGCAGATAGTTTTTTATAGTAAGCCAACAGTGTTTACCTTAGATTCGATATTAGCCCTGCTATGGGCGATTGCTTTGCTTTTTTAAACACGTTAAATTTTTATGCGATCCTTTATTTGTTTTATCCTGTGCTTCTGCATGTTCTCTTTTGCTGTATCTGCCCAACGCGGATTAAAATGGAATAATGACGGCACAGGTTATTATTTAGTTGAAAAAGGTGTGATCGTAAAATACGAACTCCCTTCCTTTTCCCGCAGCGAGGTGGTGCAACCTTCACAGATTACCCCGGCAGGCAGCAGCAAACCACTTGCTGTTCGTGATTTTTCCTTCAGTGCCGATGGCAAACGTCTGCTGATCTATACAAATTCCAAAAGAGTATGGCGGCAGGATACAAGAGGCGACTACTGGGTGCTTGATATGACTGATAACAAATTGCAACAGCTCGGAAAAGACAAGCCTGTATCTTCACTGATGTTTGCCAAGTTCTCTCCCGATGCCAGCCAGGTGGCTTATGTAAGCGGACATAATCTTTACGTGGAAGATATTGCCAGCGGCAAAATCTCTGCGCTTACTTCAGATGGTACCGACAGGATCATCAACGGCACTTTTGACTGGGTATATGAAGAAGAGTTCAGCTGCAGGGACGGGTTCCGGTGGAGCCCTGATGGCAAAAGCATTGCTTACTGGAGAGTGGACGCTTCCAATATCAGGAATTTCCTGATGATCAATAATACTGATTCCCTTTATTCTTTTACCATTCCTGTGGAATATCCCAAGGCAGGCCAGGACCCTTCGGCCTGTAAAGTTGGTGTGGTAAATATTGCAACAGGTACTACTAAATGGATGGATGTGCCCGGTGATCAGCGTCAGCACTATATTCCAGCAATGGAATGGATGGCAGACAGCAAGCAGATCATGCTGGAGCAACTGAACCGTAAGCAGAACGAAGCCAAAATGTATCTCTGTGATATTGTAACAGGAGCTGCCAATCCTATTTATTCCGAATCGAATAAATCATGGATAGATGTTGAACCAACTGAAGGAAATGGATGGAAATGGATCAATAACGGGAAGGAATTCCTGGTGATCTCGGAAAAAGATGGATGGCGCCACCTGTATCGTGTCAACACCAATGGAGGGAAGGAATCGCTGGTTACAGTTGGTAATTACGATATGATCAGCCTGAAGGCTGTGGATGAAAAAGGAGGATATGTATATTTTATGGCATCTCCTGATAACGCCACCCAACAGTATCTTTATCGCATCCTGCTCAACGGAAAAGGAAAACTG
>DATAJQ010000003.1:0-3110 GCA_036262095.1 Chitinophagaceae bacterium
TTTACTGAAGAATTACGGGCCGATCGGCCAGCACCGTGAAAGGGCGCATGGATACTTTGCATTCCCAAAACTTGAAGGAGAGATCGACAGCCGTATGAAGTTTCGAGGGAAGGAAATGATCGTATGGAGTTTGAACAATTACCTCGGCCTGGCCAACCATCCCGAAGTGAGAAAAGCAGATGCAGATGCAGCCCGGGAGTTTGGACTCGCACTGCCCATGGGTGCCCGCATGATGAGTGGCAACAGTAATTATCATGAACAGCTTGAAGCCGAGCTTGCAGCTTTTGAAGGAAAAGAAGACGCCATCCTGCTGAATTATGGCTACCAGGGTATGGTGAGCCTGATAGATCTTTTATGCAGCCGTCACGACATCATTATTTATGATGCCGAAAGCCATGCCTGCATCATCGACGGGTTGCGCCTTCACCCCGGCCACCGTTATGTTTTCAAGCATAATGATATAGAAGATTTTGAAAAACAATTGCAACGAGGGACAGCGCTGATAGAAAAACAAAAAACGGGTGGTATCCTGGTGATCACTGAAGGTGTGTTCGGCATGGCCGGCGATCAGGGCAAGCTGAAAGAAATTGTTGCATTAAAACAAAAATATGAGTTCCGCCTGCTGGTAGATGATGCACACGGATTTGGCACATTAGGCAAAACCGGTGCAGGCGCAGGTGAAGAACAGGGCGTACAGGATGATATCGATCTTTACTTTTCTACTTTTGCAAAATCAATGGCGTCAATAGGCGCCTTTATTGCTGGCGACCGTAAGATCATTGATTATGTCCGCTATAATATCCGCAGCCAGATCTTTGCTAAAAGCCTGCCTATGCCACTCGTGATCGGCAACCTGAAAAGACTGGAACTGCTGCGTACTCAACCACAATTAAAAAACAGGCTCTGGGAAAACGCGCTCAAACTGCAAAAAGGACTTACAGAAAGAGGATTTGATATTGGCAAAACGGATTCCGTTGTTACACCTGTGTATATGAAAGGTGGTGTGGAAGAAGCTACCGCAATGGTAATGGACATCCGCGAGAACTATCATATCTTCTGCTCCATCGTAGTATACCCCGTTATTCCGAAAGGACATATCATTTATCGCCTTATCCCTACTGCTTCGCATACAGATGAAGACATACGCGCTACACTTGAAGCTTTCTCTGCTACCAAGAAAAAGCTGGACGCAGGTGAATACAAAGTAGCGGATATCCCCGATATGGCGGAAGTGACCGGAAAGAGGTTTGACTACCTGACACAAAGACCAAAAAATAAATAAACCACTTACACCAAACCCTGCCGCAAGCAGGGTTTGTTTTTTCTCTTAGGCGAAAGAATTTTAGATGGCCTTATTGTTGCAGCAACCAGGAAAAGCGCTCCGCAATGCTTAAGCATCCCGATCTCTTTTATCTTGAAGATCTGCAGGAACTGTTTACAGATGTACAGCTTCAACGTGTATTTCCGGATCAGAAAGTATTTGCTGATTGCACACCCCGCTATCCGGTAGCAGAGATACTGGAACAGTATCGCGCTTATAAGCAGACAGGTGGTAGCAATCTCGAACAGTTTGTGCGCGATCATTTTTATTTACCGAAACCGATACCTCAGCCAAAGCAGCCCTGGCATTTCCCGATTGATGAACATATCAACCATCTCTGGGAATTACTCACCCGTGAACCACATGAAAACGGAGGCACGCTTATTCCTTTACCCAAACCTTCTATTGTGCCGGGAGGAAGGTTCCGTGAAATATTTTACTGGGATACTTATTTTACTATGCTTGGGTTGCAGACGGCAGGATTGACCGGGAAGATGGAAAACATGATCGACAATTTCGCTTTCCTTATAGATACATTCGGTCTTATTCCCAATGGCAACCGTACTTATTTCCTGACGAGATCGCAACCACCTTTCTTTTCATTCATGATCAAACTGCTGCAGGAAGAGAAAGGAGATTCCGTGTTGATGCAATACCTGCCGCAACTGACCAGCGAATATAATTTCTGGATGAACGGTGCTCATCTGCTCCAACCCGAAGAACCTGCCAGTGAACACACCGTTAGACTTCCCGATGGTGGAATACTGAACCGCTATTGGGATGAAATGAATACACCAAGGCCCGAAGGCTATGCTGCTGACCTTAAAACTCATGCCCGGACCCTGGCAGATCCTTCAGAGCATTACAGGCATATCAGGGGAGCTTGCGAATCGGGTTGGGATTTTTCCAGCAGATGGTTGAAGGATGAAAAGAAGATCACTACCATTCACACCTGCGAACTGATACCGGTTGACCTCAATTGTCTTTTATGGCACCTGGAAAAAACTTTGGCAGAAGCTTATACCGCAGATGGGAAACCGCAAACAGCAAAAGAGTATGAAGAAAAAGCATTGCGCAGGCAGGCAGGTATAGAAGCTGTATGCTGGAACCCTAAAGAACAGGTGTATACCGATTACAATTTTATGGCAGAAATTTCATCATCTGCAGTCACTATGGCGATGGCTTATCCCCTTTTTTGCGGCATGGCACCAACCAACCAGGCCGAGTTGGTTCTTGATAGAATGGAGAAAGATTTTTTACATGCAGGAGGCTTGCTTACCACCCTGATTGAATCAGGTCAGCAATGGGATGCACCAAACGGATGGGCGCCTTTGCAATGGATCGGTTATAAAGCTGCAGTGAACTATAACAGGCCTGAATTGGCTAAACGTATTGCACATAACTGGACGGAGAATGTAGAGAATGTATTCAAACGCACAGGAAGGCTTATGGAGAAATATAACGTGATCAATACTTCTTTGGAAGCAGGTGGTGGAGAATATAAAAACCAGGATGGTTTTGGCTGGACAAATGGTGTGTATGCTACACTGAGAAAGCTGCTGGGTGAGCCTGTAAGTTGATTTCTCCGGGAACGTTCCCGTCTTAAGGAAGCGGACAGAATTTTAGTAAAAATACGGTAACGCATCTCAAAAAAAGACCTCCCGAAGTAAATCCGGGAGGGCCCTAATCAAAAACCATTAACCATTAAACCTTATCCTATGAAAATTCATGAGCAATATCGCTAATAATAAATTAACACAAAAACTTTTTGGCTATTTTTTTTGCCGAT
>DATAJQ010000004.1:0-3059 GCA_036262095.1 Chitinophagaceae bacterium
TCTTTTTGTGGATGCCCATGGTAATAAACAGACTTACTATTATGCAGTAAGGGCTGTGTCTCCCGGCCAGTATAAAATGGGGCCGGTAAGTGCAGATGCGATGTATAATGGAGAATATCATTCTTACAATGGAGCAGGAACAATAAGAGTTGTTCAATAATTGAACTGACTTGAATGACGTTGCCCGTTGTCCGAAACGATATTTGTAGAAAATAATCACTCGGACAACGGGCAACGCTCAACGGGCAACGATGTTATTGGTACTCCTAACCTCTTGCTGATTCGTTATTAACAGTTACTACCGGGATCTTTGATCCATACGAAAGTAACTTATTAGTAAGGCGGTTCCACAATCCTGGTAACCTGAAATCTTTTACAGGGTTGACCATGATCAGGTCTGCATTGATCTTCTTGGAAAATTCCAGTGTGCTTTTTGCCAGGTTTTGCCCTTCCAGCAGGAAGCATTGCACAGGGATCGTCGAAATGCTTTGTACAAGCTCCAAAGCCATGTCGATCACATTCTGATTATTATTCTCAGCATGGTTACGCAACGACACAAAATATACTGTGGATTTGAATGCTCTGCCAAGTAAAGCAGCCAGCCTTATCTGCCGCATAGGCAACTCCCCGGATACTGGCAATACGATCTTTTTGTAGTGGCAAACAAGGCCGCTTGAACGGACTGCTAATACCGGTATCTGCGATTTTTTTGCCAGCCGGCTGATAGATATGGAAGAAGCGATCCGGTGAAGCAGGTTGAATTTGGATAAACCGGTCACCACAATGTCCATTTCATATTGCTCGATATATTTAGCCAATTGTTGCTGCCGGTTGCCTGAAAGCACGCTTATTTCCAAAACACCTTCGCCACACAACTGCTGCTTGTAAGTTGCTTTCAATTGCTCCAGCTTTTTTAAAGCCATTTCCTGGTTTTTATTCCTGCTCCGGTTAAGCGAAGCATTCGCTCTGCCAGATACATACACCAGGTGCACATTGCAGTGAAAGGTGTTGGAAAGCTCTACGGCTTTCGCGATCGCCCATTTATTTTTCGGAGTAAAATCAATGGGAACAAGGATGTTATATAATTTATTTGGCATAGGCATTAATTTAGGTTTATAGTGTCAGTTATCGGATTATTGTTTTCATCAGGCGAGTGCCAATAAAGGCTCAAAGTCTCTTTCCCTGATATTTTTATCCGCGATCTTTTCCAACATCTCATCGGTAGTGCAGAAGGCTACTCCTTTGCCTGCATAAGCGATAATGCACCGGTCATCTTTACTGTCGCCTACTGCAATACAGTTTTTCATCTTCACATTGTATTTCTCACACGCATGCTGCATCACGTTTGTTTTACAAAATGAATGTCCACACATGCTTTCAGGTGAACCAAAGAAATAGGAAGGAAGATTTACTTCACCCGTAGCTTTTCCTTCAAAGAACTCAAGTTGATGGGCCATGGAAAAATCAGCGCCGATCTGTTGTCTTACATAATTGGTAATAAGGGTGTAGCTATGACTTATAATGCCTACCAGGTATCCTCTCTCCTTATAATGCTTCACCATTTCCTTGATATTTTCTGCCATTTCCATATTGCTGATCACATGCAGCAGTTCATCCATGGTACGGTTTTTCAGCAATAACCCTATCCTTTTGGTAAGAATGATAGAGTCTTTTTCATTGAAACGAAGCTCATCCAGTTTAGTGCGGAACCCAAATGTATCTGCACATTCATTGATAAACCGCTTCTTCAAAATGGTATCATCCATATCGAGGAGAAGCATTTTGTGATAAGAAGAAAGGTTTTCCCTCAGCACATTGTTCATCTCCCGCTGAATGGCCTCTAACGAATTTACGCTTTCCAGCGATAATTCATCATTATGTTGTCGCTGTGCCCTGCTAAGGATCGCCCTGGACACTTCACGGCTCATTTTACCGAGGGCCTCCCAGGGCTTACTTTTATTTTCGATATAACCTATATTCACTTCCTGCACACGGGCTTTCATAAAGTACATGTCAATCAGAATACCTATGTCTACTCCATAATCGTTGAAGAATTCTATTTTCTGAAAAAAACTTTTTTTGCCTGCTATCATTCCGCTCAATGGCTGTGAGAAATGGGAAAGGCCGGGAAATAAAATAGTGAGCAATGGTTTTGCTACCAGTTCAGTAACCCTTCCTGCATTTCTTGCAAAAGCGCCTTTTACAAAATCAGCCTTGTCTTCCAGCAGTGGTGTTGCCAGTTTGCTGATAGATTGTTCAGGATATGGATCGATATCTGCATCAAGAAAAACAACATAGTCGTTGGAAGCGGCATCAATCCCTTCTTTCATGGAAATTCCTTTTCCCCTGGTGACGCTGATCAATACTTTGGCGCCGGCTTCACGGGCAATGGAAACAGTATTATCTTCTGATGTATCATCAACTACGATCACTTCCGAAACGGCTGGTTCGGCAAAACAGAATTTTATTACCTGAGCAATAGTTTTTTCTTCATTCAGTGCTGGGATGATCACTGTGAGCATGGGCGTTCTCCTCTTGGTTTAAGATTAATAAATGGCGCTCGATCAGTAATGCCTGTGGCACGTTCTACACACGCCTTTTTTTGTCAAACATCGGGCCTGAAAAATGGCCGGCCGCTGGTCCAGATTGAAAGGACAGATAGCGGATTGCTGGAAAGGTAGGAATATCTGTTGATTTTGAAGGTCTAAACGGATTAGAATAGCTCTAATTTGCCTGCTCTCACTTTTTTAAAGGTATGGATTACTGTAAATAAGTGGCTTAGGAACATGCTATATTTTAGTTAACAATAGTGGCGATATGTCAACAATAAATAAAAAAGTCCCGATAAACGGGACTTTCAATTTGTATGAATATAGAAAGATTAATAATCGTTGCTGTATCCACCACGGTCACGGTATCCACCGCCGCCTTTGTTATAACCGCCGCCAGAGCCGCCTTTTTTAAAGCCGCCTCCGCCACCACCGCCGAAGCTTCTTTTCTTGAATCCTCCGCCACCGCTACCTTCAGGTTTAGGACGGCTTTCATTCACAACGATGTTA
>DATAJQ010000005.1:0-8272 GCA_036262095.1 Chitinophagaceae bacterium
CAGGAATTCCGCGAAAAACAGGATTTTGCTATCCGGTTTTAGATCAGTTCGTAGAATTACTTAACACGCTGTCAAATTTTTAATATCTTCGGGCTGTGTGGTAATTCAATTCTCCCAATATAAACTGAACCACTTTCATGACCATCGGATTGATTAAAGAACCCGCCCATGAAACGCGCGTGTCCCTCCTGCCGGAGGCTGTTGCTACTCTCACAAAAAAAGGAATTACGGTACTGGTAGAAGAAAATGCAGGTGAAAAAGCATATTGCAGCAATGCTGATTATGAAAAAGCCGGCGCATTGATCAAAAACCGTGTCGATGTTATTACCGGTGCGCAGGTATTGCTGGCGATCAATACACCCGAAACAGCAATTGCTTTCCCCGGAAGCCAGGTGCTGATCGGCGTATATCAACCGTTGTACAATCCTGCTTTGATGAAAGAATGGGCCGCTGAAAAACTTACAGTATTCTCCCTCGATATGCTTCCCCGCACCACGCGTGCACAAGCAATGGACGTATTAAGTTCACAGGCTAATATTGCCGGCTACAAAGCAGTACTGCTTGCTGCAAATACCTATGGTCGTTATTTTCCTATGTTCATGACGGCTGCAGGAAGTATTGCGCCTGCCAAAGTATTGATACTTGGCGCGGGTGTAGCAGGATTACAGGCTATTGCTACTGCAAAAAGATTGGGTGCCGTGGTGGAAGTGTTTGATACTCGCCCTGCCGTTAAGGAAGAAGTGATGAGCCTCGGTGCAAAATTTGTGGAAGTGGAAGGCGCCGCTGATGCCAGCAAAGCTGGTGGCTATGCAGTGGAGCAAACAGAAGAATATAAGCAAAAACAACAGCAACGTATTGCCGAAAGCATTGCTAAAGCAGATATCGTGATCACTACCGCACAGATACCTGGTAAGAAAGCGCCATTGCTGATTACTGAAGAGATGCTGCGCTCTATGCGCAATGGTTCTGTTGTCGTTGACCTGGCTGCTGCCACCGGTGGCAACACACCTTTTACAAAGAATAACGAAACAGTTAACTATAATGGTGTGGCGATAGTAGGTAATTCCGTTCTGCCTTCCACCATGCCTTCAGATGCAAGCAAACTGTATGGCAAGAATGTGCTGAACTTCCTGCAACTGATCACAACCAAAGAGGGACAGTTAAGCCTTAACTGGGAAGATGACCTGGTGAAAGGGGCCTGCATTGTTCATGACGGAGAAGTGGTGAATGAGCGGGTGAAAAGCCTGTAATTGCTTAGCCCTAAACAACACGATTATTTTGAAACAATCACTGTATGAATAATTTTCTTTCCTGGATACATGATAATCAGCAGATCATCTATATCGTGATCCTGATGATCTTCGTCGGCATTGAAGTGATCGGCCGTGTGCCCAGTGTGCTGCACACGCCATTGATGAGCGGCGCCAATGCCATACATGGCGTTGTGATCATCGGAGCGATCATTGTAATGGGCAAAGCTGAATCAGATAATTACCTGGCATTGACACTTGGCTTCCTGGCTGTGGTATTGGGTACATTGAATGTGGTGGGAGGTTTTGTGGTAACGGACAGGATGCTGGAAATGTTCAAAAAGAAAAAGAAGTAGGGTTTTAAAGTAAAAAGTAAAAATGCAAAATTTAAAAATATCCGGCTATATGGTCTGGCATTTTGACTTTTGATTTTTGAATTTTTAATTATTCTCATGGAACTTAATATACTTACACTTTGCTACCTGATCGGTTCGGTTACCTTTATTATTGGTTTGAAAATGTTATCGAATCCTGCTACTGCACGGAAGGGAAACCTTGTTGCAGCAGGAGGTATGACCATTGCTATCCTGGGCACTATTTTCCTGTATGAAGAAGACGGGCAGAAGCTGGGTAACTATGGATGGATATTCGGTGGTATTGCAATAGGAACGCTTATTGGTTTTTTGGCAGCCAGGAAAGTCAAGATGACGGCCATGCCGGAAATGGTGAGCCTGTTCAATGGTATGGGCGGCGCCTGTGCTGCATTGATCTCTATTGTAGAATTTGATCACCTGATGGAACGGCCGCCTTTTGCCGAAGGGTTCACGGCATTTCCTCCGCTGAGTTTTTTGATGGAAGAACCTGCTGTCCCTTATGGTAAAATATTGATCATCCTGCTGGGGCTGATTATCGGTTCTGTATCCTTTGCCGGAAGTATGATCGCCTGGGGCAAACTGAACGGAAGAGTAAAAGACTTTTCTTTTAAAGGCCAGCATATTTTCAATATTGTATTGTTGCTGGCAATCCTTGGACTGGCAGCTTATCTTATCACGAATATTACTACGGCCAATCACCTCTTGTTTTATGTGATATTCGCGCTTTCCCTGTTGTATGGAGTATTCTTTGTATTTCCTATCGGCGGAGCAGATATGCCAGTGGTTATTTCTTTGTTGAACTCATTCACGGGTGTGGCTGCTGCCTGTGGAGGATTTTTGTATGATAATAAAGTGATGTTGACGGGCGGTATCCTTGTTGGGGCCGCAGGTACATTACTTACCATACTGATGTGTAAAGCCATGAATCGCTCCCTCCTGAATGTATTGATCGGTTCATTTGGCGGGAATAATACCAAGGTTGATGCTTCGGGTAAACAACAAGGCACTTACAAAGAAATATCACTTAGCGACACAGCCGTGGTCATGAGCTATGCACATAAAGTGATGATCGTGCCTGGCTATGGATTGGCTGTTGCCCAGGCGCAGCATGCCTGTCATGAACTGGAAAAATTACTGGAATCAAAAGGTGTGGAAGTGAAATATGCGATCCACCCTGTTGCAGGGCGTATGCCTGGCCACATGAACGTATTGCTGGCTGAAGCAGACGTGCCTTATGATAAGCTGCTGGAAATGGAACAGGCTAATGAAGAATTTGCTACTACCGATGTGGTGCTGGTGCTTGGTGCCAATGATGTGGTGAATCCTGCAGCTAAAACAGATCCTTCTTCCCCCATTTATGGTATGCCGATACTTGATGTTGAGCTGGCTAAGAATTGCATCGTCAATAAACGGAGCATGAAACCGGGTTATGCAGGTATCGAGAATGACCTGTTCTTTCAACCTAAAACATCCATGCTGTTTGGTGATGCCAAAAAGGTATTGCAGGACCTGATAGGAGAGATTAAGAATTTATAGTCTTAGTTTTGCCTGTGCAAATTCCCGATCCTTTACTTGATTCTCTGGAAGGCGTCAAAGGCTACGACAGACCGGCTTTTGAGAAAATACATGCTTCAGGAAAGCAGGTTACTTCCATACGGTTGAACCCTGCCAAACCATTGAAGCAGTTTCCCCATGCCTATTTGTCTTCGATAAGATCAACGGCCATTCCCTGGACCCGTTATGGTCATTATTTATCAGAACGTCCTTCTTTTACCTTCGATCCGCTTTTTCATGCTGGTTGTTATTATGTGCAGGAGGCCAGCAGTATGTTCCTTGAGCAGGCTATCGTGCAAACAACTGACCTTGCCAAACCTTTGCGCGTGCTGGACCTTTGTGCTGCCCCGGGAGGTAAATCCACCCATCTGCAATCCCTGCTTTCAAAAAACAGTTTGCTGGTGAGCAATGAAGTGATCAGAACGCGTGTTAATATTCTTAAAGACAATATCATCAAATGGGGTAGCAGCAATGTGGTGGTAACACATAATGATCCACGGGATTTTGCGAAGCTGGAAGATTATTTCGATATCATTGTTGTGGATGCCCCTTGCAGCGGCAGTGGTTTATTCCGCCGTGAGCCGGAAGCTATGGAAGAATGGAGCCTGGACAATGTGGCCCTCTGCAGCCAGCGCCAGCAAAGAATACTTGCAGATGCCTGGCCTGCCCTGAAAAGCGGCGGATTGCTGGTATATTCCACCTGTTCTTATTCCAAAGAAGAAGATGAAGCTATCGCTGATTGGGTGATGAACACACTCAGTACAGATACGCAGCAATTGGAAGTAGAGCAGGAATGGAATATTGTGGAAGTGCAGGGCGGCAGCGGTGCTTATGGCTATCGCTTCTGGCCCGATAAGTTGGCAGGGGAAGGGTTTTTTATAGCCTGTTTCCGTAAAACGGATGGAGGCGATACGCCAGTGTTGAAAAGCAAGTCCAGGCCAACACCTGTCAATAAAAAAGATATTCCTTTATTACAGAAATGGCTTGCAAAGGATGATCATTATTTTCTTCAACGCGAACAAACCGTGTATGCCTGGCCGCAGGAACTGGAACAGGATTATAACTGGTTGTTAAATAATCTGCGTGTTATTTACTCAGGAACGATTATTGGGGAATTGATGCGGGATAAACTTGTGCCGGACCATGCACTGGCCATGTCAGGCATTTTGAGTGGAACGGTTGAAAGAACATCGCTCAATTATGATGAGGCTATTGCATATCTCCAGCGTAAAGATTTTAAACCGCAAACAGCCAGTAAAGGTTGGCAACTCGTGGTGTTTGATGAGCATCCTCTTGGCTGGATCAATGCCCTGCCTAACAGGATCAACAATTATTACCCGAAGGAACTCCGGATATTAAAGGAAAAACCTGAATAGAAAACAGGGGAATTTGTAAAGTAGTTATACGGTATATTTACCAATTAAAAACCACATCTTTGTGACCCAAATCTGGTCATTATGAAAAAGACCTTTTTAATTATTTTCCTGCTTGCTGCTGTAACTATTTCACAGGCTCAAAGTGAAGGATTGGCTGTTAAACATGGCGATAAAGGATTATACCTTGAACATGCCGTAGCATCGGGCCAGGGCCTTTATGCTATTGGGCGTTTGTATAATGTGAACCCGAAACATATTGCGGCATTTAATAAAATGGACATGAATAAAGGCCTTGAAATAGGCCAGGTGGTCCGCATACCGCTTACTGATACCAATTTCACGCAGAAGAATAATAAAGGCGTTCCGGTTTATTACACCGTTGGTCAAAGCGAAGGGCTGTTGAAAGTGAGCACAGTGAACAATAAAGTGACCATGCAAAAGCTTCGCGACTGGAACGGGCTTAAAAGTGATGCTTTGCAGGTGGGGCAAAAACTGATCGTCGGCTATCTTGTTTCAAAAGAAATGCAAACCCTTGCAGCAAATACACCCAAAACACCACCTGCCAGGGAAGAAGTTAAAAGAACAGAGCCGGTGGAAGAAAAGCCTGCAGTGAAAACACAACCTGTTACTGCAGCCCAACCTGATCCTCCACCCGCTGCTATCCCAAAAGAAGAACCGAAGAAAGAAGAGCCGAGAAAAGCAGAACCTGTTATTACCCGGCAGGAAAACGCCCCAGTGAGTAAAGAACAGGGTTACTTCAGGAGTTTTTATGAGCAGCAGATCAAGCAAAATCCTGTTTCAAAAAATACTACGGTAACTGCCAGCATTTTCAAAACATCCAGCGGATGGGAAGATGCGAAGTATTATCTGCTGATAGATGGAGTTACTACAGGCACTATTGTTCAGCTTACTAATCCTGATAACAACAAAGCTATTTATGCAAAAGTGTTGGGAGAAATGAATGGCATCCGTCAAAACCAGGGACTGGGCATCCGCATAAGTAATGCAGGGGCTGCTGCTCTCGGTGTAAATGACATGGAGAAATTTATTCTGAAGATTGCCTATTAAAAGCTTCCCGCGAAAAGTATTCGTATCATTTTCTTTGTGCTCTTTGTGTCTCTGTGGGAATTATCTCTCACAGAGACACAAAGAGCACAAAGAAAGATTTAAGGGATTTTATTATAAGTAAAATAGTAGTGGGAACTAAGAAGCCGTGTTTTCAAAACGATAACCTCGCAAAAAATCAGTTATCAGCATTCTTTTCTTTCCTTCCAGTTGCAATTCCTTCACAACAAGATAACCATTTACGCAAGCAAACTTCAAACACTGTTTGCCATCTGTTATATATTCTCCTGTTGCAATAGTGAGCTTTTCACCTGGCTTTAAAGCCTCTTTTTCTCCCTGGTATATCTTCAGCGTTTTTCCATCCATAGTGGTGAAAGCGCCGGGAAAAGGGGATAGGCCCCGTACCAGGTTATGTACTTCCTCCACAGTTTTGGAAAAATCAATGCGGCTGGTTTCCGTAAATATTTTAGGAGCGTGTTTTAATTCATCTTCAGTGACCAGTGAAGATTGTGGTTGTGGGGACAGGTTGCCACTGGCCAGCCCGCTCACTGTTTTTACCAGCAATGAAGCACCGATCTCTTTCATACGATCATGCACTTCGCCCGCAGTTTCATTTTCACCGATAGGAAAACTTTCCTGCAGAAGGATATCTCCCGTGTCAATCGCATGTTGCAACTTAAAAGTAGTAACTCCTGTTTCTTTCTCCCCATTGATCACAGCCCAGTTGATCGGTGCTGCGCCACGATATTGCGGAAGCAAAGAGCCATGCAGGTTCACTGTTCCGAGTGGAGGCATGCTCCATACCTGCTCGGGCAACATACGGAATGCTACAACGATCTGGAGATCGGCCTTCAATGCTTTCAGCTCTTCAAGAAAAGCAGGGTTCTTTAATTTTTCCGGCTGCAACACCGGCAGGTCATGCTCAACAGCATATTTTTTTACGGCACTTTCAGTCAGTTTCATACCGCGGCCGGCTGGTTTATCAGGCGCTGTGATCACCCCAACAATATTGTAACCTGCTTTTACGAGTGCATCCAATGAGGCAACAGCAAATTCAGGAGTGCCCATGAATACAATGCGCAGGGGAGGGACTGCTCCAAAACTGACAGTATTGGGGCCGGTTGGTTTGTGCTTAAGCTGAAATTCGATCATGCTGCAAAGATAGTGTGCTTCCTGCTGTTATACCCCGGGCAATGCTCAATGATACAGCAAATACTTTTCCCGTATCGCTTTGAATTTTTTCAATCCAGGTTCCCAGCTTTTGCGGATATCTTCTTCTTTCATGCCCGATTGTATTTGTTTTCTCAGTTCGCTGCTGCCGGCGAGTTTATCAAAAAAACATTCTTCCATTTTTCCTGATTTGGGAATGATAAAGAAGCTGTCTTTTTGAGGGAAAAGACGGTAAGCCTCCATCAGCCATTTCAACTGTATCTTTCCATCCACTTCTTTTTCCACTTTCGCTACTGTTCCGCTCAGGTCCCATCCATAGCAAACCTGCCCGTAGAGTTTGGAAGCTTTAGCTCCTTCATTGGGATTGGGTGTAAATGAGTACAGATTTTTGGGTAAGGATGGATGCCCGAACACCTGGAAGGGTTTGTCTGTTCCTCTCCCTTCACTCAGTACTGTTCCTTCAAAAAAGCAGGTGGATGGATAGAGGTAAATGGATTGGATATTGGGAAGGTTGGGAGAGGGTTTAACAGGTAATATATACCTGCTTTGATGCGTATAATTTTTGCAAAGAATGATCTTCAACGCAAACTCTTTTGGTTTTATACTGGTTGGATTATACCAATTGTATTGTGCAGCTTTTTTGTTCCATTCCGGTTTCAACCATTGCTCTTTAGTGATCATTAAAGCGTATTCGCCGATAGTCATGCCATATACAATAGGCACAGGCTGGCGGCCAACAAAAGACTGATATTTTTTATCCAGCACAGGCCCGTCCACATAATGCCCGTTGGGATTAGGGCGGTCGAGAATGATCAAAGGCTTATCAAATTCAATTGCAGCTTCTATCATTCCTTCCAGTGAAGAAATATAAGTGTAAAACCGTACACCAACATCCTGTATATCGAACAACAGTATGTCAACATCCTGCAGATCTTCTTTGGCGGGCCTTGTTTTACTGCCATATAATGATACAACAGGAATACCTGTTCCTTTATCAGTGTAATTCCCCACTTTTTCGCCGGCATCTGCAGTGCCGCGGAATCCGTGCTCAGGGCCAAAGATGACACTGATGGAGACACCGAGTTTACGCAGTGTATCCACAAGGTGACTGTTTCCTACCGTGGACGTAGGATTGGCAAAAACACCAACATGTTTGCCATTGAGCAGGGGAAGATATTGCTCCATTCTTTCGGCTGCCGGGGTAATGTGGGAATTTGTTTGGGTTTTGCCGGAAAGATGAAGAGTGATGACAGCAAAAAAGGTCAGTACATAATATTTCATCCGTATGCTTTTGTGTTTAAATTTTGCTGGTTGAAACGACGCGTATGCCCTGTTTCATCCAGGTGAATTAATTATTAAAATTGGATTAAAATACAGTAAAATAAATACTCAGACGGATTTAAATATTTCAGCGGTTGCATTAGCCGAAATAGGCTAACTTGCGGTTTAATACTTAATTTAAAATACAATAATGCAACAGGTA
>DATAJQ010000006.1:0-9454 GCA_036262095.1 Chitinophagaceae bacterium
TAGTTTCGCCCAAACGATTTGTACGATGAAGTTTATTGTATCCTCCTCCTCTCTTTTGAAACAATTGCAGCATATTTCCGGTGTGATCAACGCCAATACCGTTTTGCCGATCCTGGAAGATTTCTTATTCGAAGTAGAAAAAAATAAGCTCACTGTAGTGGCTACCGACCTGGAAACTGTAATGCGGATACAATTGGATATAGAGGCCAAAGACAGCGGAAAAGTTTGTATCCCTGCCAAGATCCTGCTCGATTCACTGAAAAATATTCCTGATCAGCCGCTGACCTTCAATATTGATAAAAGTTTTGCGATCGAGATCACCAGCGACAATGGTAAGTATAAAGTAATGGGTGAAAATCCTGATAACTTCCCCAAAGAACCGGCTGCAGATGATACCACTTCCTTTACCGTAACAGCTTCTGCGCTGATCACAGCGATCAACAAAACATTATTCGCTACCAGCAACGACGATCTCCGCCCCGCTATGACAGGCGTTTTCTTTGAACTGGATAAAAAAGGTATGCAGTGTGTAGCTACAGATGCCCATCGCCTGGTGCGCTACAAAAGAAAAGATGTAAGCTGTCCTAAAGCAGACAATTTCATCGTTCCGCGTAAACCGCTGAACCTGCTGAAATCTGCTATCCCTGTTAATGAAGATGAGCTGACCATCAGCTACAACAGCAATCATTTATTTGTAAAACATGGCACCACGCAAATGAGCTGCCGTCTTATCGACGCCCGCTTCCCTGATTACAAAGTGGTGATCCCTGCTGATAACCCTTACCGCCTCACCGTTAATAAAGCCGATTTTCAAAGCGCTCTGCGCCGTGTCAGCATTTTCAGTAATAAAAGCACGAACCAGGTGGCACTGAGCATCAGCGGCAGCGAACTACAACTTGCCGCTCAGGATGTGGATTTCAGCTTCGAGGGTAATGAAAGAATGAAATGCCAGTACAACGGTGAAGACCTGATGATCGCCTTCAATGCAAAATTCCTCATAGAAATGCTTTCCGCAGCAGAAGGAGATGAAGTGAACGTGGAATTATCTACTCCTACCAAGGCCGGTTTGATCAAACCTACCGAGCAAGGAGAAGATGAAGAACTGCTGATGCTGGTGATGCCGCTGATGCTGAACCAGTAAATAACCTTACTTGCCGGGGCTGGTTGATGTTTTCCCATACAGGAAGACATTGACCAGCCCCGCCTTTTTTACGTAACTTACTTCTATGAAGTTCGTCCCTGTCTGGTCATATGATAATTATGTGCCTGCCCACCTGGATATGAACCTTCTGAAGCAGGAAGGCATTGAAAGCTGGTTGAAAGATGAACACTCCGTAACCATCAACCCAGCTCTCGCCAATTCCGTTGGCGGCATCAAACTGATGGTAGCAGAATCAAATGCCCAACAGGCCTGGGATATACTGATCCGCGAAAAAGCGGCTTATATCGGGTCATTAGCCTGTCCCAAATGCGGCTCCAATAATCTGCTGGCTGATGAAACACCCCGCAAACCCTCTTACTGGCTTGAGTCGATCCTGGTCTTTTTTCTTGGTGATACCGCATTAGGTTTTGATAAAATATATCGCTGTTTAAACTGCCAGAATGAGTTTACAGAACCTGTTTCAGGCAGTGCTGCGGAACCCAAACATTCGGGATTAAGTTCGTAACTTACCCATACAATTTTTGCCTGCCATGGGAGACAGTATTATCCAATATTTCTCAACCCTTGATCAACGTCCGCTTGAAAGAATGGCCATCCTGGTAGGTGGTCTGCTGATCTTCTGGGTCATCGAAGGTGCGATCCCACTGCTGCCGATGCAGTATAAAAAAAATAAAGTGCGGCACGCTTCGGTCAATTTTGGGTTCACTATTATTCATCTCATCATTCACACCCTCCTGGCCATCCTGATCATAAAACTTTCCGATTGGTGCCATGACACCGGTTTTGGGCTGGTTTACTGGTCCAATGCCAATGTACTCTTTACTATTATAATCGGTGTGCTGGCGCTTGACTTCAGCAGTTGGCTCGTTCATTTTGTGATGCATAAAAACAAAATGCTCTGGCGTTTCCACCTGGTTCATCATAGCGATAATAATGTGGATGTGACAACCGGTTTGCGCCATCATCCCGGGGACAGCCTGCTGCGAGGCATCTTTTTCCTCCTGTTGATCTTTGTATCAGGGGCACCGATGTACAGCGTGATGATCTATCAGACCCTGGTAGTGCTGGCC
This sequence comes from Chitinophagaceae bacterium, assembly GCA_036262095.1. GTDB lineage: Bacteria > Bacteroidota > Bacteroidia > Chitinophagales > Chitinophagaceae > Terrimonas_A. Next base: position 2,233 of record DATAJQ010000006.1, read on the forward strand.
ACTGCTTTTACTCATGCTAATATCAGTCTTCCGAAAAAGCTGGACCATGCATTAAGTTATATCCTTATTTCCCCGAATATGCATAAAGTGCATCATCACTGGAAACAACCCTATACGGATAGTAATTATGGAGCGGTATTTTCTATCTGGGACAGGCTGCTTGGTACTTTCCGTAAACTGGATATTTCGCAGATCCGGTATGGGCTCGACCGGTATTATCCCAATGAAAAGGATGAAGACTTTATCGGGCTGCTGAAAAAGCCTTTTCAAAAACTGGAGCCCTGATCCCCCTGGTTAATTACTTTTGCAGCTATGAGAATTGTTGCAATGATCCCGGCAAGATATGCCGCCACCCGTTTTCCAGCCAAGCTAATGCAGCAACTGGGAGATAAAACCGTTATCCGCTACACATACGATGCTACTGTGGCCACCGGTTTATTTGATGATGTGGTAGTGGTAACAGACAGTGATATTATTTTCAACGAAATAACCGGTCATGGCGGGAAAGCTGTGATGAGCAAACAACCACACGAAAGCGGGAGCGACCGCATTGCAGAAGCCATTGCTGATATGGACGTGGATGTGGTGGTAAACGTGCAGGGCGATGAGCCTTTTGTCCGCAAAGAGCCTTTGGAAAAACTCGTCCGTTTGTTTGACGACCCTGCAGTACAGGTTGGTTCTTTAATGCGTAAAATGACTGAGATAAATGATGCACAAAACATCAGTGAGGTAAAAGTTGTAGTGAATAAAAAAATGGACGCATTGTACTTCAGCAGAAGTCCGATCCCATTTATGGCCAACACGAGCATCAATGCTCCTTATTTCCTTCATATTGGTGTATATGGGTTCAGGAAAAATGCCCTGCTCGATTTCACCAATTGGCCGGCCGGCATACTGGAACGCGTAGAAAAACTGGAACAACTGAGATACCTGGAAAATGGCATAAGCATTCGTATGGCTGAAGTTGAATTTGAAAGTGTAGCAATTGATACTCCGGAAGACCTGGAGATCGCAAAGAGATTGCTTTGATTTTTTTATTTAAACAATTCTTTGCATGCGGCCTGTAAAGCAAGTGTATCAATATATCGTTTATTCTCTTAGAACAAGATTAAGTCGTGTTCAGTATATCATGCTGGTGGCAACGCTGACAGGATTATTCTCTGGCCTGGCCGCAGTATTGCTGAAAACGATCGTACATTATTTGCAGCACTGGATCAATGAAATCGATATAAGCCGGTTTGCTTTTCTTCTGTTTCCTGTTATTGGTTTGGTGCTTACAGTACTTTCTATCCGTCTATTTTTTAATTCGCATATAGAAAAAGGGATTGCAATGGTATTGAGGGCCATTGCGCGGAAATCTTCATTCATTCCTTTAAAACACACTTACCTACACATGGTCACAAGCTCACTAACCGTGGGCCTGGGAGGATCTGCAGGTTTGGAGGCACCGATCGTTGCAACAGGTTCTGCGATTGGCTCCAACACGGCACGTATCAGTGATCTTAATTACAGGGAAAGGACTTTACTGATCGGTTGCGGCGCTGCAGCAGGAATCGCCGCAGTATTCAATGCTCCCATTGCCGGCGTAATTTTCGCCGTTGAAGTATTGCTTACTGAAGCTGTTGTGGTCAGTTATTTTATTCCACTTATCATTTCTTCCGTAGTAGGCGCTTTATGTTCCCGGATCATTTTACAGGAATCGTCTCTATTTCATTTTGCATTACAGGAAACTTTCGATTACAGAAACGTTCCGTATTACATTTTATTAGGGATCCTGGCAGGGTTTGTTTCCCTTTATTATGCCAGGGTTTTTAAAGGCACTGAAAACAAACTCCATCATTGGAAGGTGAATGTTTACGGCAAAGCTGTATTCGGCGGCTTTTTACTGATGGCACTTTATTTTCTGCTGCCTCCATTATTTGGTGAAGGTTATGAAAGCGTAGCCTTACTGGCCAAAGGAACGCCGGGTGAGATTAAGGACAACACAGCATTATTTTCCCTGCTGTCCGAAGACTGGTCGCTGGTAATATTCACCGGCCTGATCGTTCTGTTGAAACCTTTGGCCGCCGCTATCACTATTGGCAGTGGTGGTAATGGCGGTAACTTTGCTCCTTCGCTTTTTACAGGCTCTTATCTGGGTTTCTTTTTTTCCAAGATTTTTAATAACAGCGGCTGGGTTAAAGTTCCGGAAGGAAATTTCAGCCTGGTAGGTATGGCTGGCGTATTAAGCGGAGTGATGTACTGCCCTCTGTCTGCCATCTTCCTTATTGCAGAGATCACGAATGGTTATGAACTGTTCATTCCTTTAATGCTGGTTTCATCCATTTCGTTTTTTATTGTAAAAAGCTATGAGCCCTATTCAATGGATATAAGGAAACTGGCGAAAGAAGGGCAGATCTTTACACATAAGAAAGAAAAGAACATTCTTACGTCCATCCATCTTCCTGAAATGTTGCAGGATAAATATGACAGTGTTAGTATTGATAAAACACTTCGCGACCTGGTGGAGATCATTAAGAAAAGCGAACGGAATATTTTTGCTGTACATGACAACAAGCGCCGTTTTGCTGGCATCATCGAATTGAACGACATCAAGCAGCTCTTATTTCAACCTGAGATATTTGATAAAACACTTGTCCGGAAGCTCGTTAAAAAACCACCCGCCGTTTTAAACGAAGAACAGGATATGCATACAGTGATGGAAAAGTTTGATATTACCCAAAGCTGGTATTTACCTGTGTTGGATAAAGAGAAAAAATTTGTTGGGTTTATTTCAAAAACCAAACTGTTCAATAAATACAGGGAGATACTGGCTTCGCAGGTTGATTTGTATGAAGAAGGCGAATAGCCGTTCCATATAAATAAAGAGGCCCGCCAGGAATGGCAGGCCTTTCTATATACAAACACAATGAAAATGACTTATCTCCAGCGGCCGGGCACCCACACATAACCCCTGCGGGAATGCCGCCAGTAACCATCAACCCAAACAGCTCTGTGGCGGTGCGGACGGCTCCAGTAGCCAGGGGCTGCTACATACCGGCCAGACTGCCAGCGCCATTCCGGGCCTATCCAGATAGCTCCTCTGAACGGAGCAGGACCTGCAGGGCGAACCGCAATACCTACAGGGAAATCAAGCCTCACCTGCACCCTTTGGGCTCCCGCATAAAAGCTTATCCCGGTCACCAGCAGTAATAAAATGAATATCTTTTTCATAACATGCATTTACTGGTTTGACTACCGGTTCACATCCTGGTTTAGTTGATCCCTTCCTTTAAGAAAATTTTTTGATTTGCCGCCTGTCGCCCTATTTGCACATCTTTTGCTAACTTTCTTTTATGAATGTTAAGCTGAACCCGGAAAAATATCTTCGCTACCTCTACCTGCCGGCTTTGTTTGGGACCCAACGGACAAAAGAGATCCTCTCGGTGAACCCAACGGTGATCCCTCACCGCGAAGAAGCCCAGGAAGTCTGGGTATTCATTTATAACTATGATGCCCAAAACCTGGAAGAAAAACAGCTTTCCTGCGTGGAGGATTCCTTTGCTTATAAAGATCGTCCGGGCATTACCTGGATCAATATTGATGGCTTGCGAAAAGCCGATATAGAAGCGATGTCGAATCAGTTCGGCATACACCCGCTTTTGATCGAAGATATTCTTAGCATCAATCAAAGGCCCAAGATGGATGAAGTGGAAGGCGTTTTGTTTTGCCTGCTGAATATGCTGTATTATAACGATGAAAAGAAAACCGTGGAGCAGGAACAGATCAGTATCGTTTTAGGAAAAAATTTTGTGATCAGTTTCCAGGAAGATGCCAGCCGTGATGTGTTCAATCCCCTTCGCGAGCGGTTGAAACTTCCTACAAGCAAAGCAAGACAGCGCAGTGCCGATTATTTATGTTATACCATGCTTGATCTGATCGTGGATAATTATTATCTCGTAATGGAGAAGCTTGGTGACAGTATCGAATCGTTGGAAGAAGAAGTGATCCGTAAGAGTGATAAAAGATCATTGGCCAAGATCAACCAGTTGAGAAAAGAACTGATCGTTCTGAAAAGAAATACGGTGCCTGTACGGGATCTGATCGGAAGCATTATCCGCAGTGAAAGCGATTTGCTCGACGACCGGAACACTAAATATTATAAAGACATTTACGATCATATTGTACAGGCGATCGACCTGGCTGAGAACTATCGCGATATCATGATGAGCATGCAGGACCTCTATGTGAACAATGTCAATCTCCGCCTGAATGAAGTAATGAAAGTAATGGCGATCGTTACCTGCCTGCTGGCGCCGGCTACGGTGATTGGTGGTATATTTGGAATGAATTTCAACCTTCCTGAAATACTAAACCCTCACGGGTTCTGGATCGCTGTTTGTCTGATGCTGTTGATACCTGTTTGGATGATATGGATGTTTAAGAAAAGAGGTTGGTTCTAACGAGCTGTGCTTTTCTTAAACACCGGTACAGTGCTGCAGGGTTCCCCATACATGATACTTTTCACCACCGGGCGAAGAAGTTTGGTGATCTCCATATACGCATATTCTCCGATGGGTGTATCTCCGCAGCCTTTTATAACCACTCTTTTATCGGCAAATTCTTCAGGTTTGATTGTGCCAATATTTTTAAGAAAAAGTTGTTTTTGAAGTTCTTTTTCGTCGCCCACCACAATTTCTTTTGCTACTGGTTGCAAGTATGCAGCTACCAGCATATAAGCCCATGCGGGAATGATCGCATCAGCAGAGCAGGTAAGCGCGATATTCTTACCCCTGTATTGTTCCCAATCCAGGTTTTTCAGCGCTTCCCTGAAGTCCTTTTCTTTCAGGATCAATCCCATAAATAAAAAATCCTTGAGGTCAAACACTGCTGTTTCTTCCTGGGGCAAAAAATTGGCCGGATCAAGGGTTATCAAACCGCTTTCAGCTACTTTATTGATAATAGGACTTTCCATGAACTTGTTTCTTATGCAAAGATAACATCCCTGGTGGGTGATTGTTTAAAAACAAAAGGCCACGCGGTGCGTGGCCTTTGCTATAATGTATACTTGACGTTTTATCAATAGAACTTGCTGCGGTTGTCTTTAATATCCGCTGCCTCGATCAGGGCCTGTGCAAACCCTACACCCCTCATTTTCATTTGCTCATAACGTTGTTTGCGCTGTTCTGCCACATTAGCGTCTGCTACTGCGGTAGCAGATACATTGTTCACTCTCAGCACATACACTCCGCTGTTCCCTGCAATCGCCTGGGTTACCACTTTTCCCCTGTTGGCAGGGTTGAAAGCAGCGCCCACCACTTTGGGTTCAGAACCCACCAGTGGAGAAGGAGGCATACCTGAGAAATGCACACTGTCTGCTGTTTCGATCTGTTTACCGCCCAGCACGGAAGCAGCCGCCTCCAGTGTAGTGATAGTACCGATCTTTTTGCTGATCTGTTCTGCTTTTTTATGATTGCGGAGCAAAGGCTCAACCATCATACGTGCTTTTGCAACGCTTTGTGTACCCTTTGGATTTATTTCAGTTACAACAGCCACTACATAGTTATCTTCTACTTTTATTGGCTCTGTCACATCTCCGAGATCTGCACCATAGATCGCTTTTACAAATTCTCTTGAAGCTCCGACACCCATTACCTGAGCTGCTGTTGGAGCAATATCCTGTGCAAATGATTTATTGATCCCTTTTGATTTCAACTTTTCTGCATTGGCATCAAATGATTTTCTGTCGCGGCTACTACCTGCAAAATGCGTTGCTTCATTGCTGGCATTGGCATCTGTTTCATTGCTGGCTTCGATGGGCGCAGTCAGGTACGCAATTTTATATGCAGTAGAGGATCCTTTTTGAGAAAGTATCTCTATATAGTGATAACCAAATTCTGTTTTCACCACTCCTTTTGATCCAACAGGTTTGCCGAATATATAATCATTGAATTCAGCTACCATTGATCCGGATGTTACTTTTTCATACACACCACCTTTGTCTTTGCTTCCGGGGTCGTCTGAAAGTTTTACGCAAACAGAGTCGAAATTAGAACCGCTGGCGATTACCCTTTGAATACTGTCAATCAGGTTTCTGGCAGAGACTGTATCCCTTACCATCATCATTCCGCCCGTTTGAGGGTCGCGTTGAGAAGTGGCAACCAGGATATGACGTACTGTAACTGAATCCGGTTGAGTTCTTACTCCTACCAGTTTAGCTAAAGAATAGTTTGGTCCATCCAGGTAAGGTCCATAAATAGAACCTACTGGAATGCGGAAAATAGAATCTTTGGAAGCAATCTGTATCCTTTCACCACTGATATAGCTGTTATAATATGTGGATACTCCCTGGCTTTCGAGATATTGCTGCACATCTTTTGTGCTGTCGAGACCTGGCTTCAGTTCCATTAATCTTTCGCGGGTAGCTGCACTGTCTGCTGAAGTAGGTAATGCACTAAATGATACATAAGAGATCCCACGGCTTTCATCCTGTTTGAACTGGTCCTTATGTTTGTTGACATACTCTTCAATTTCTTTATCTGTTACTTTCACGCTGCTATCAGGAATGCTGCTATAAAATTCACGCACCAGGGAAATATTTGCCATTTGGCTATTGTCTGCATTTTGCTTTTCAATAAACCATTTGGGGAAATTGGTAGTGTTAACCAATAATGCGTTGTATTTATCATTCATCCTTCCCAGTTCCAGGAAATTCAGGAACGAGTTGAACTGGGCTTTTTGCTCAGGAGGTGTTTGTTTATTTTTCAGCATCTGGTCAATCTGCTGTTTCGCCTGTTGTGCATTATAAAGGCCGGTAGCGGGGTCAGTGAACATCCTTTTCAGATCAGCAGGAGGGTTTGCTCCATATAATATATCACCCATTTCTTTCTTGCCGATCAGCATGCCCAGCTTATTTATTTCAGTTTCCAGTACAACCTTGGCTACTTCCTGGCTCCAAACCTGCTCCACAGCCTGCTGACGCACTGCTGAACCACTTCCATAGCCCTGGCGTTTATATTCGTCTTCCTGTTGTTTGATACGTGGCTCGAGTGTATTATAGTCAATGGCGACACCATTGATCTTACCAACAGTGGTACCATTACCTCCACGGAATAAACTTCCTCCATTCTCAAAGGCAAGCATCACAACGAAAATGATAAGCGCGACGGCAATAATAACCGCCATTAGTTTTGCATACTTCTCCTGTATGTTCTGGATAACTGACATAATAATATGTAAGGGT
>DATAJQ010000007.1:0-6362 GCA_036262095.1 Chitinophagaceae bacterium
ATCTACCGAAGTGTTGCTGCCGGTGCTGTTGGCTGGAGAGGGCAGATAGCGGTACTGTTCCCTGCCAAACTCATCATACACCTGGCCCGTTACCAGATCAGCTGCCGCACCCCCTGTCGCCAGTGAACCCTGCCTGGTGACGGTCTGCAACGGACGACCCAGTCCATCCATATACTGCGTCGTCATCCGGAAATCCCTGGGCGCAGCTGCTGTGGTGATATTACCGGAATTGCTCTCCGGCCTCAGTACATCCCAGGTACGCACATAGTTTACTGGCATACCTGTACTGGGATAGTTCGAAGGAAGATATGGTGTTGGGGTCTGAGCCTGGGCTTGCAAAAGCAGCAGGCTAAAAAAGGCAGTTACTCCAATAAATCTCAGTACCTGATTTGTTTGACTATTCATCATATATCAATCAGTTGAATAAATCTTTGAATTAATACAGCAGTTAGTTACCAATTAGGTTTCTCTTTTTCTGCTTGTATAAAAAATACTTGTTTTCATTCTGTAATACGGTACTGTACAAAGAGTCGCGCGTATTTTCTATCTGTTGGATGGCCTGCCGCAAAGCTTCCGGTTCTGTGTATTGCTGGCGTACTGCCATTTTCCGGCTATGCAATTGCAGGTTTACATCGTATAATTGGTCCCGCACTGTTGTCGTCAACTCCAGGCTGTCCTTCATCCTGTTAGCAATTTTTGCTGCCACCTCCTCAGCAGGGGATTGCTGAGCAAAGGCAGTTCCGGTTATTGTCAGTAGTATTACTGATAGAAATATATTTTTCATGTTCATCATTTTTAGTTTATTCGATCGGACATTCTCCACTGCCCAGTTCTGTATAGCTTGTTGACCATGATCCATCGCTGAATTCATAGTGATACGTTATCCATCGTTGCGATTTCGTGACCTGTTCACAATAGGTTTCTACTCTCACACCTGTTTCACAAACCCCATTGATGCATTTTTTATTATTGCCGGTACAATTGCCGGTATTGCAGTTGGAAATACAGGTGCCATTGGTATTGGCATAGTTCTGTCCATTGGCATTTACATCATTAATGGCTTGTTGATTGGCATCTGTCAGGCTGATAGTAGAACTATAAGTATTTGCCGCTACATTATAGGTCACGGTACTGCCAGTATAGTTAGCCGGGCAATTATTGCGGGTAAAATTGCCACTTTGTGCCTGGTTGGTCCAGGTACAGCCTGCAGTTGCGTTGGCATAGTTTTGTCCACCTGCGCTCACTGCATTAATAGCTTGCTGGTTAGCATCTGCCAGGCTCACTGTTGAACTGTATGTATTGGCGGCGATCGTATAAGTTACTGTTCCTCCAGTTCCATTTGTACCGCAATTGTTCCGGGTGAAATTGCCACTTTGCACCTGGTTGGTCCAGGTACAGCCTGCATTCGCATTGGCATAGGCCTGACCACCGGCATTGACAGCATCAACAGCTTTTTGGTTAGCGTCTGCCAGACTAATCGTTGAGCTGTAAGTCCCCGCAGCAACTGTATAAGTGATCGTGCTGCCTGTTCCATTTGTTCCGCAATTGCTCCGGGTAAAGTTTCCGCTCTGTGCCTGGTTGGTCCAGGTACAGGAGCCATTGGCATTGGCATATGTCTGACCACCGGCATTGACTGCATCAATAGCCTTTTGGTTAGCATCTGCGAGGCTGATCGTTGAGTTATATGTACCTGCTGCGACCGTATAAGTAACAATGCTGCCAGTACCATTGGTGCCACAATTGTTGCGCGTGAAGTTGCCACTCTGTGCCTGGTTGGTCCAGGTACACGAACCATTGGTATTCGCATAAGCCTGTCCATTGGTGTTGACATCATTCTGTGCCTTCTGATCTGCATCTGCCTGACTGATAGTTGAAGTATAAGTTCCAGCGGCCACCGTGTAAATAACACTGCTGCCAGTCCCGTTCGTACCACAGTTGTTGCGGGTGAAGCTGCCACTCTTTACTACGCTGCTATAAGTAGCCAACCCACAGTCTTCTGCCTGACCAAAATAATTGTAACAGATCTTCTTCAGGATATTGTTGTCCTGGTCTCTTACAAGAGTTAATCTACCCAAAGGATCATATTCATAATAAGTGCTCCGGTTATTCATGTCCGTTTGGCTGAGCATTCCTACGAGCGGCTGGTATGTATAAGTTGTTATCTGGGCTTCTACCGGGTAAAAACGGATCTCATCTACCTGACCAGTCAGTGTGATCGTGTAACTTCCGCCACTAACTGTAACAGCCGACGATTGCAGAGCCCAGTTCCCTCCTGATTTCTGCCAGTAAACCAGTGAGTAATTCCCATTTGTCAGCCCTGTCAACGATTTTGAATATCCTCCCGTTCTGCTTTTCTTTCCTGTTTTGGCGTCTCCAACACTACTGTTTCCATCAGCATCTTCGAAGGAAGTGTGAAAAATATCTTTCTGTAAGGCATTTGTTGCCTCTGCTATCGGGTATTGACCGTCATATCCCCAGATATAAGAAAGTTTGACATCATTTAATCTTGATTGCTGCAAAATATTTCCCTTCAGATCATACGCATCAAACAGAACTTGTTTTTGATAACGGCTGTCGGTTTTTACCGCTCCCGAGATAACTGAAGCCGGTACAAAATTTCCAAGAGGTGTTCCCTCCATTTGCCAAACCTCCCGGAGAGTTGCTGTGCTATTATCAAACAATGCAAATCGTGCAGCTGTCAGCTTCTTATTATTCCCATCCGAATCGGCTATATAAGATGTCTGCTCCACGGGAACATTTATTATACTACGGGTCTGAAGATTTTTAACTGAGGCACTGGCAGCATCGGTTGCAGTAATACCCGAAAAATCCAACGGATACTGGATAACAGCTTCTACGATCCGTCCATCACTTTGATGAGTAATGGTTTTAGTAAGCTGACGGTGAGTAGCATTATCATACTGATAAATTGTAGACACCTTAACAGATGGAAGACCTGTTGCAGTGTATTGCGTCTCCGTGACAGTATCTACATACGTCCAGTTCACGAGGTGTGAGTAGCGGGCGACATCGTACCCTTCAAAATCCACACTGGTCAAAGGGTTATGAACGATATCATTATTGTATTTCTTGTTTACGGCTGTAGCTTCGATGAGTTGACTTCCCCTGCTATCGGTTTTATAAGAATAGTCCGTGCTCTTCACAAGTTCCAGGTTTGTTCCCTGTTTGCGATAAACCAGGGTTTGCTGCTCTTTGCCATTCAAGATGCCCGTATTTGTCATGGGAGCTCCAACGAGAAAGCCACTACCCAGTCCTGACTGCGTTGCCGGTGTCAGGCTGCCAACATGATAAAAATGTTGGATCATTCCGTTTTCTGCATTCTCACCCCAGTTCTCCGTAACATTGGCATACGAAACGCCACCTTCATAAAGCAAGACAGGTACGATGGAGGATGAATACATGCCGCTGTAATTGCAATAAAGATATTCGACTACCCCATTATTACAGTATTGACGATTAGTAAAAGAATACAGATAATCTGGCGTAGGTTGCGCTCCCCCTGAAGATTTACTGGCATCTGCAATCTGGCTATAATTGTACGTTTTTACCTGCTGAACAGTGTTCCCTGGTTGAGAAGTGATCACTTTTTTGACACGAAGACCGGCTGAGAGGATGTTACCATTGCTCAAAGTCTTATTTCCTACACGGCAGATCACTGTTATCTCTGTCTTTATGCCTAAACCAGTGCCACTGGCTTCCAATACATAAGTGCCCGGCCCCAATGTTATAATAGTATTGGTATAAAAACCTGGGTTTTCATTCCGGTTATACACTTCGACGCCTGATGTGGTTTTAATGATAGCTGTCCCCCGGTCATGAATAGGATCAAATGTACCTCCATTGGTATTATCAATAGATATTTCCACGCGGGCCTCCTGATCATAGCTTACAACAAAGGAAGCAGATGTCGCGGTGGTTGTTTGCTTGAAACCAGTCCCCATTGCTGATACATTCACCGTATTTAACGGTGGGAGTATCTGTTTGGTTCCATAAAAATCATTCCCTTCATAAATGATCGTATCACTGCCGCCTGTGGGATAAACAATTTTAGATAACATCCCCATTGCCGCATAAACAGGGTTGGGTTCCCTATTCGCTGTAGCCCCATACCGTTGCTGTATGGAGAAAAACTCTGACAAAGGAAACAAGGAACTATTACCAGCTCCATTATAGTAGCCATAATAGTCCTGGGAAAAAGCATTTAAGAGCGGAAGTTCTCCAGGGTTGTAAATAAAACGTGTGTCTTCTGTTGGTGAGGGTGCACTGCCTTTCCGGATCACTTTAGTAAGAAAGGGTCGTTTATCACTCAAGGTAGTGTACTCAAACTGATACTGTGTTCTGGCCTGACCAGACGGATCCTTTACGATCATACCAGTATATAGGACATCCTCACAGTCCAGGCGGGTACCTGTGGTTTGAAATTCAATGCTGCCTACTCCCGGAGCAGTAACACTTGTGAGATACCTACCTTTGCTCCTCATTAGCCCTGCACAGGACGATGATTGGGAAGTGTATGAAATACAGTAAATCGGAGCTGGGGGGCTACCATCCTGGGTTGCTCCTTCACAGGCGAGATTAGGGTTTTCATCATAGTATTGTGTCTGCGAGTACCCTGTATAAAATTGAAATTCTATAGCTGCATAATTGAAAACAATCTCTTGTCCATGCACAGATACGATCTTCTTCAAATACCAGGATGTTGGGATATATGTTGCGTATGGCTTTCCACAGGTAGTTTCAGTCCGTGTTTCTTCTGTGGCAGTACTTCCTCCGAAGTAAAACTGACTTCCGTCCAGATGGGTGATCTTAAAATTCCACTCAGTCGAGTTAAAGTTTGTTTCAATCTTTACCGCAGAGCCATCTAACGTAACAGGTACTTTATTTTTATCCAACACAAATTTGCCACTGACTCCTGCAAAACTATAGGTGAATACATCGGGTTGTGGATCATAGCTCGCTCCCCCCGTCGCTTTGGTCAGAAAATTATAAAAAGCTGTATCGATCTGGGGACCCGAAGCAGGCATCTCCAGTCTTTGAGAACCCTCATCAGGATGCCCATAAACAGTTCTGCTAACAACCCCTCCTGCTTCAAGCGTCCAGTTAAATCCTACTCGTGAAGCATATTCATCCACTCTCAATCCATTAGCGGCATAATTAAGAGAAAAGGGGACTGTGATATCCTTCATTTTTAATTCATATAGAGGATAGCCATGTGATATCATGCCTTTGTTCAAATTAATATTTATACCTCCATACTTATTAATGGCACTTGCGTTAGGAGCACTGGGAAGTATACCTACGACCTGTTCAAATCGCTGGCCATAGGTTGGCTGTCCGAATAAACAATCCGACACCATCAAATAAATAACTATCAGGCCGATCTTTCTCATGATTTTGCTTGCTTTTAATATTGTTGCACCATACTTTGTTTCCTGGGTACAATGATTAGTTCTTTATTATTACAGAGTATAACCAATCCTAAATATCACCGCTGCCGGTTTCGGCACCTGCCGGTAACTCAAAAAATCCCAGAGCAACTGCACCTTCGTTTTCTTCAGGATCTTTGATCGCAGATCCACCACCTTGCTCAATCCTATTAACCCACTCTCCTGCCATCCACTCCTGTCCCTTAACTCTGCGATCCGCTGAAACCCGCTCCGGTAGTTCATTTCATAACCACCCGCCAGCCAGAATGACCCTTTCAGTTTTATATCCACAAAACTTCTCAGGCCTATTCCCTGATGCGTGATCCTAATATTCCGGATGTTCTGACCCCAACCCATTTTATAACTGGCTCCCACTCCCACAATACTGTTGTCATTCAGCTTATACCCTGCCGTCAGCGCCACATCACTCGTTACCGGGAAATAACCATTTGATTTTTGTGATTGAATGTTAGCCCCCAATTCAATCCGCCGCAAGAAACTTTTTGTCTTTTGTCCATTGGGTTTAAAACCATCCGGCATGTCCAGTTCATCGCCGCTGCCATTGCCCAGTTTGCTGAGCTTGCTTTTGAGTTCGTTCAACTGGCTTTGCGCCTGCTGCATGTTCTGGCTGAACTGTGCCTGTGCATTCGGGCCTCCGGCAGCGATCTGCTGTTGCACCAGCCCATTCACCTGTGCCCTTGTTTGCAGTCCTGCCAGGCTGGCGATGGCCGTGGGATCATTGGGATCGCCCGGCAACCGGAACAGCGAAGCCAACTGGCTGTTCTTGCGCAAAAAGTCTTTGAACAGTTTGGTTTTGCTTAAAAGTTCCAGTGCTTTTTGTTCTGCTTTCTTGTGATCTTTCAGTACCTCCTTGTATTCATTGATCTGGGCACTGTAGTAATAAGCCTGCTTGTT
>DATAJQ010000008.1:0-7313 GCA_036262095.1 Chitinophagaceae bacterium
GATTTTACGATTCTTTTCACAAGTAATGGATTATTAAGGTTAATAAGTGCGCAAATATTATAAAATATCAGTTTGATTATATACTTTCAGCAAAGTTTTTTCGTTAACCGAGTTATAAAACAAGTCCTATATGAAAAACAAGAGCATCATCCACTCTCATGAAGAGGCAAAAATTTATAAACGATATTATAAGCCTTCCTTCAATGTTCTGCTTCTTCTCAAATCTGTTTTAGCTGTTTTTATTTCCGGAGCATCACCTGCAGCAAGCAGTATCAGAAGAAGATAAATCCCGTTACTTACTAACCCCCTTAAATAGTCAAGTCCTCCCGGTTTCGGAAGGACTTTTTCCTTTGTACTAATTATGATCGATGGGTTAATTGCTGATGATAAGATCAATTCATCCGGATCTTTTCCATGCTTCTGTTCATCATCCGGTTGTTCATGCCTGGCATAGGCATGGCTTGTGTGCTCTGCCCTCCCATCCTGTTCAGGTTGAATAAAAAGCTGACCATGAAATAGCGGCGCAACACCATGCTGCGGGTATCTTCCACATAGTTGTCGGCTGCATTGCGGAGAACGCTCTGGTTCTGGTTAAGGATATCGTTCACAGAAAACCGGAGCTCGCCATTCTTCTTTTTGAATATTTGCTTGCGCAGGCTGGCATTCCATAAAGGGATGCTTTGGTTATAACCATCTGCACGGCCAGTGTTGATCATGTAGGAGAAATCGCTGGCAAGGATAAAGCTAAACGGCAGGTTGTAAGACGCGTCCAATGAATAGTTTTGCGTCAGGTAACCTTCATTCAGCGTTTTATCCACTGTATATTTTACATCATTATAAGTAAGATTGGCCCTTAGCCCTATATCATATTTTTCTTTGTTAAGGTTAACGCCAACACCCTGTGTGATCATGAATGTGCGGGTATAATTCTTTTGTCTTCTTACCATGCTCACATCCTGCGTATAAGACATATTGTTGGTGAAATTGAGGCTTGAGCCTTTCCATTTCGGGTTTTTAAACGGCAACCCTAATGTAATGAATGAACTTCCGCGGTAATAGCCATTCAGGTTGAGATATTCTGTGATCTGCTGCGGGCCATTTACTGTAATGCTGTTCACGATCTTGTTTTGCGTAGTAGAAAAACTCAGGTTAGCCGCCAGCAATTTAAAGGTCAGGATATTGAAACTGTTATAACCAATGGTAAAATTATGATTGAACTCCTGCTTCAGGAAAGGATTACCGATCTTGATATTCAATGTGTCTGTGGCATCCGGCACATTCTGCAATTGGGAAAGTGAAGGCTGGTTGGTGCGGCCACTATAATTGAACCGGAGGTTTTTGCTTTTTGTTGGCGTGAAATTGAAACTGGCTACAGGGAACAGATTAGTGTAATTCGCTTTGTTCATTGAATCCTTGCCTGTCATTGCCTGGTAGCTTTTGCTTTCCAGCGATGAGCGTTCTACACCCAGACCTAACTGATAATTGTATTTTTTATTCTGCACGCGGAAGTTGAATCCCACCCGATGCGCTAAGAAGGTATTCTTAAAATTGTTGGTGAGCAGGAGGTTGGGCACTTCATATTTACCGGATACGGGATCAAAGTTATATCCCTGGCGGTCTGATGTGTTGACGTTATGAGAATACCGGTAATTTACTTCCAGCAATTTATTCAGTCCGAACGGCTCGGTATAGGAGGTGCTGAATACATTGTTGTTGGTATTTGTTTTCTGCATTGTCCGCTGGTTTTGGTTAACGGACTTGTAAGCAACACCATTTTCTAAAAAGAAATCATTATTGGAAATAGTATATCCATTGCTTTCGCTATTGCCAAATGTATTGTTCCACCCGAGAGTGACCGTTCTTCCCGTTTTACCGAATTTATGGCGGTATAAAAGGTTATTGTTCCAGTTCAAACCATCGCGCTTATTGCTGTTATCGGTTTTACCGGCAACGGCAAGATATTCCTGCCCCCCTTCCTGCGTAATGGAAGAAGTGGTATCAAAAGAATAGCTTTCAGAATGTTGTTGGGTGATCGATGGTGTGTACAGAATAGAATTCATGGAATCTATCTGGTATTCAAACCGCAGATTGAAGCGATGGTTCCTGTTTTTGCTTAATGAGCTGGATTCTTTATCGCGGATAGCGATGGAATCCTCATAGGTTGTTCTGCGCAGGCTGCTTTGTTGTTGATTGTTGTCGGAATTGGAATAGAAATAACTACCGGTCACTTTGATCTTGCTGCCCCACTGATCGGAATAGTTCAGGCCGGCAGAAAGGGACTTGATAATACCCGTGCTGCCACCGCCGCCGCCAAATCCGCCACCCCGGATCTGCATGCCGCCCATGCCGCCACCCATCATCATCATTCCTCCTCCACCGCCGCCGCCAAATCCGCCGAAACCTCCCATGGAGCTGATGATATCAGAAAAAGAAAAGCCCTGTTTGTTGATATTATTGGTATTGAATAGAAGGGAAAGGCGTTGATTGCCATTGAATTTATTGATACTGAGATTGCCTTCATACCGGTCGTTACTACCATAAGCAGCAGTAGCGCGGCCGAAATAACCTTTATTACGGTCCTTTTTGAGTTTGATGTTTAAGGTCTTTGTACGGCTTCCATCATCTATCTTGGTAAACTTTGCCTGATCGCTCATATCATCAAACACCTGCACGCTTTCGATCATATCGGCTGTAATGTTCTTTGTGGCCAGCTTGGGGTCATTGCCAAAAAACTCTTTACCGTCCACATACACTTTCTGCACCTGCTCGCCCTGCGACTTTACGTTTCCCTCCTTATCTACTTCCATACCTGGCAGTTTTTTGATCAGGTCTTCGGCAGTGGCATTGGGTTGTGTTTTGAAACCACTGGCATTGAACTGAACCGTATCATTCTTTACTACGATGGGTGCTTCGTTGGTGACTACTACGCCTTCCAGGGTTTTGAAGTCCTTGGCAGGATTGATCTCTCCTACATTCACCTGCTTTTTGTCGTCTGTAATGGAAACGTTCTTCTTTATCTCCATATACACCTGGTGGGTAATGATAAGCCGGTAATTACCGGTGGCCAGGCCTTTTATTTCAAAAAGCCCCTGCTTGTTTGTTAATGTAAAAGTGACCAGGGAAGAGTCTTTCGCCTGCAAAAGCGAAACGGTGGCGTCGCTGATGGGTTGCTTACTGGCCGTATCTACCAGTTTACCGGTAATACTGCCGTCTGCTTTTTGGGCATAACTACTATAGAACACAAAGGATAAGGCTAAAAGCGCTAAAATTTTTCTCATAAATTGATTAAACGGTGGTGTACGAAGTTAGACGTAATGGCCAGGATTTCCCTGCGCGACAAATAGAGGAAGGGGGACAAAACCGGATGAATGGCGGGAATGTATCGGCGGATGAGCACTGGCCAATGACTGGAGGTCAGAAATCGTTGGCCGTTGACCGAATGGCCGATAAGCGATAGCCAAACCTCTACAGTCATCGCTCAACGAACAGCATTTTCTTCGGCCATCGGCCATTCGGTCAGCGGCCAACGACCACTCCTTATATTTTATTAACTGAACAAATACTCCACATCCTCCTTGCTCAGGCTCTTCACAAATGAGGCGTCATCAGCAATCAGATCTTTTGCCAGTGCGCGTTTCTTATCCTGCAATTGCAATATCTTATCTTCAATTGTATCACGGCAGATCATCCGGTAAGCAAAAATGTTTTTAGTTTGCCCGATCCGGTGGGTCCGGTCAATCGCTTGCTGCTCCACGGCAGGGTTCCACCAGGGGTCTACGATATATACATAATCCGCAGCAGTCAGGTTCAAACCCACACCACCCGCTTTCAGGGAGATCAGGAACACCCGCACGCTTTCATCATTCTGGAAACTTTGGATAGCTTTTTCCCTGTCCGGTGCAGAAGTGCTTCCATCAAAGTATTCATACTTCACGCCCAGTTCATCCAACTTGGCTTTGATCAGCGCCAGCATACCCAGGAACTGGGAAAACACCAGTGCTTTGTGGTTACTGATATTTTCTGTGATCTCACGGCCCAGCTCTTCAAGTTTGATAGAGTGGTTATCAAATTTCTCTTCTTCGTTTAAAATAGCCGGCGAGTCGCAGATCTGACGAAGCTTCATCAGACCCTGCAGGATGGTCAGTTGTGACCGCTGTATGCCCTGCTCCTGTATAGTGCCCAGGATACGATCGCGAAAATCATTGCGGTAGGCATCATAGATCTTGCGCTGTTCATCTTCCATTTCGCACCAGAGGATCATTTCCTGCTTTTCGGGAAGATCTTTAGCCACCTGTTCCTTTGTTCTTCTTAATATAAATGGATACAGGATTTTTTTCAGGTGCTCTTTGCGGTCCTGCTCGCCAAACTTATCAATAGGTATGGCAAATTCCTGGCGGAAAAATTCCATTGTGCCCAGCATGCCGGGATTCAGGAAATGCATTTGAGCAAAAATATCGAAGGTGTTATTCTGCAAAGGCGTACCGCTCATGCAAAGGCGGTGTTTCGCATTCAGCAGGCAGGCCGCTTTGGTCACTTTGCTGGATGGGTTTTTGATGGCCTGGCTTTCATCCAGTATCACATAATCAAATGCCACGCTCATCAATAATTTAATATCACTTCGCAGGGTGCCATAGGTTGTGATGGTCACATCATGATCGAGGATCTCTTCACGTGTGCGCGTGCGTGTAGCCCCGTGGTGAATACGATAAGTAAGCTTGGGAGTGAATTTCCTGATCTCACTTTCCCAGTTATAGATCAATGTGGTGGGGCAAACCACCAGGGCTTTGATCTTTCCTTCTTCGCTGCGGCAATGCTCCAGGAAGGAAAGGGCCTGTACGGTTTTACCCAAACCCATATCATCTGCAAGAATGCCGCCCCATTTAATTTCACGCAGGTAATTCAACCATTGAAAGCCTGCAACCTGGTAAGGGCGCAGGATCATTTTCAAATGGAATGGAGGAGCTACTTCCTGGATCTGGTTGAACTGGCGAAGGTTTTCATATTTCTCTTCCAGTTGTACTACCAGTTCTTCTTCATCACGGGTTTCATATAATTCATCTACGACGCTGAGGTGATAGCGGGAAAGTTTCAGGTTGTTGGAGCTTCCTTCGCCAACACGGAAAAGCAGTGAATATTTTTTCAGCCATTCTTCAGGGAGAATACCAAGTGTGCCGTCATTAAGCTGAACGAACTGTTGTTTATTGGCCAATGCCCGTTTCACTTCGGCTACTGTCACTTTCTGATCGCCAAACACGATGTCCACTTTCGCATCAAACCAATCCGTGTTGCTGCTGATAAAGATCTTGGTCTGCGGTTTGGCGGTGTTGAACCGGAAATTCTTTAAGGCCTCGAAACCGAATACCGGTGTTTTCATTTCCTTCATCGCATCCACGAACAGGAAGAACCAGTTGTTCTTCAACACGTCCGTACCTTTCAATGCAAGCGATCCGTTTTCCTCATTCACGATGAAATTGGAGTGCAGGTTTTGCAACTTGGCCATGAAAGCGCCTTCGGCTTCGCGGTTGCGGTGAACGATCAGTAATTTATCACCTTGAGGCACTACGATCTCATCGCGGTCCTTCGCCTTTGTTTCATATCCCTTATAGGCAAAAGAAGGTTGGAATACGAGGTATTCGCCTTTTTCAACCAGGAAGAGCTTTACTTCCGGATCTCCATCTTTTACTTCTTTCACCAGCGCTTTATCAAAATCAACTTTATGTTCTTTTGCCAATGGCAATAAGAACTGCTGAAGGGTTTTGCTCCATTCATCTTCTGCAACACTCATTTTGCCGGAAGGCAAAAATTTTTCAGCCAGGTGCACCACTTCATTGTTTTTCCAGAGGAATAACTGGTGATTGTATAAAAAGAATAAGGGGCTGTTGCTTTCATTTTCACCCAGGTCATATTCCATGCTGCCGGCCTGCACACGGCATTGAATGGAGTAATGCGAGTTTTTCTTTACGATGAAACGGGGCTTCGCATCTTCCGTTGATACCTGCAGGGGTTCAAGGTTGGCTGTTTTGAATGGCTTTCCATCTTCGAGCAGGAAGAACAGAGTATTCTCTCCCTGTTCAGAGCAAAGTTTTTTCAAACGGGGGAAAAGATATTCCGCCATCAGTTCCTTGGTTTCACCCGGCAGGTCATCATCTTCCTGGTGAATAATATTTTCCCAGATCCCCGAAAAGGGTGAATTACGGCTGATATATTTATTGATCTCAGCCTCCTGCAGTTTGCGAAGGAGGGTCAATACCTGTTTATCATCATCCGATAATTTATCTGTATCAATATACCGGCTGATATCCGGTTTTTCTACTTTACCCGCAAAGCCGTCAGCAGCTTCATTCGATTCACCAATCACCGCATCAATGGTGAAGTAGGGATACGTTTTTTTATTGAAGTTGAAAACAACTCCAAGGCGCTGTGTGGGCCTGGGCGCTTCTTCTTCCTCTATTACTTCCGGTTGAAGTATTTCTTTTTCTTTTTGCGGCAGCAATACCGGCTTGGCAGGAATGGCTACAGGGGCAACTCTTTTAATGCTGGTATCAAGAACGCGGAGAAAAGGCTTTCCATCCTTATATACGAATTCGAATTTGCCTTTCAGATCGTCTGCCAAAGAGTATCCATATACTTCCAGCAGTTTATTTTTTTCTTTATCCCAGTTGCGAATGCTATCGAAATAGTTGGCGCCATAGGCATTCAGCAATTGCAGAAACACGATCACTTTGGGTAAACACAGCGGATGCTCTGTGTCCTGGTAATCGCAACTGGTATCAAAATTCCTTTCTTCGTTTTTACGGATCAGCACTTTGTATACCTGTCCATCAAGAGGTACTGAGGCTTTTACGGTTTCATTTTCGGCCTGTTCAATGGAAGCTTTTTGCGTACGCAGGTATTTTTCGGCATCAGCGAAAGTGGTGGGGGATGACAATAAACGGATGGTCTTAAGGTCGATCGTTTTCATCTTAGCCACCGTATGCCGCTGATCATATTCCACTTCTTCGGTTTGCAGATGTCCTTTATCAATCATCTCCTGCAACTGGAAGAGGGCCGCTGTTTCATGTCGGCAGATATCCCCAATATTGTAAGGGCAACTGCAACGAAGTGAAAGGCCTTTAGGGTCTTTGAATTTTTGAATATATACTTTATAGAAAGTAGAGTAGCTATCATCTTTAACACGAAACACCGCCGAGCCAAACAGATCATCATATTCTATCAGTTCTACAAATCCGATTGCATGTATTTTTTTTCCGCGACGGATCACTTCATCTGTTCCATGGGTGTAAACGTATTTCAGCAAATGTGGTAACGCCATA
>DATAJQ010000009.1:0-6629 GCA_036262095.1 Chitinophagaceae bacterium
ATCTACCGAAGTGTTGCTGCCGGTGCTGTTGGCTGGAGAGGGCAGATAGCGGTACTGTTCCCTGCCAAACTCATCATACACCTGGCCCGTTACCAGATCAGCTGCCGCACCCCCTGTCGCCAGTGAACCCTGCCTGGTGACAGTCTGCAACGGACGACCCAGTCCATCCACATACTGCGTCGTCATCCGGAAATCTTTCACTGCCGATATCGTCGTGATAGTACCCGTACTGCTCTCCGGCCTCATCGCTTCCCAGGTACGCACATAGTTCACCGGTTCTGAACCTGTATAGGCTGCTGGAAGCGGGCGGGGAGATTGGGCATGTACAACTGCTGTAGTTAATAACAGCACGGATGAAAATAATAGCTGGTTCCTGATAAGTCCGAATCCGGTTCGTATAAATAAAATCATAACTGGCAATATGATGGTTTATGATAAGGCCTACTGGTTTTGAGCTTGTTGCTTATGACGACTGCGGCGCTCACTGATCGCCTGCTGAACGGTCTGCTTTCGCTGTTCCAGGTATGCCTGGTGGGCTGACCACTGCGTTTCAGTGAGTGCCTGTCGCAATGATGCATCCCTTTGGGTGACCAGTGCAGTAAGCCGGGTTGTTCGTTCATCAATCGTCAGGGTGGCCGGCAACGCCAGCACACTGTTATAGTAAGCCTGCTGAAGGCTTTTCACCGTCTCGCGCTGCTTCTCTGTCAGCTTCAGCCGCAACATCATGCTATCGGCTTCCCGCTGCACGAACGTTTCCAGGTTGAGCGATGATAAACTTTGTGATCGTGCACACATCCCGCATAGCAGAAGTGTCAGACTGCACAACATATTTCTTAGATTCATAGCTTTTATTTTTAAAAGACAACGGTATACCCGGTGCCAGCTGATAAATAATATTCTCTAAAACGGGTGGTCCATCCATCATCATAGCTCAACTCGGCATTTGCCTGCACCATATAGGAAGATCCGCTGCTCACGGTTGCCGGATAATCATAGCTGAAATAATTGGTGCCATCATAACCTTCTGTGCTTAGCAGGATCGAAAGGCTGGTCACCGACAGAGGGATGGTACATGCCAGATCCGAATAGAAACGGACCACCACATCGGCATGAACTGCATTGGCATAACTGTAATTGTAGTTCTCGTATGTCAGCTTACCATAAATAACCTGTGTACAGGTGCCATTGGCATTGGCATAAGCCTGCCCTGCTGTAGTGGCTGCATTATAAGCGAGCAGGTTGGCATCGGTCTGACTAACGGTAGAGCTATGTGTATTGGCTGGAATTACATAGATCACACCGGAAGGGGTATAGCCACTGGGGCAATTGTTGCGTTCAAAATACCTGTTCTGTTCCTGGTTGTACCATGTACAGCCTGCATTCGCATTGGCATAGGCCTGCCCTCCTGCGTTCACTGCATCCACTGCCTGCTGGTTGGCATCTGCCAGGCTGGTCGTGGAACTGTAAATGCCTGCACCTACATTGTAGGTCACCGTGCCACCGGTACCTCCGCTTGCGCAGTTGTTGCGGGTAAAATTGCCTGATTGTGCCTGGTTGGTCCAGGTGCAGCCGGCATTGGCATTCACGTATGTCTGCCCGTTGGTGTTTATATCATTAACAGCTTTTTGATTGGCATCTGCCAGGCTGGTCGTGGAACTGTATGCACCTGCGTTCACATAATAAGTCATGATACTTCCAGTGCCATTGGTACCGCAGTTGTTGCGGGTGAAGCTGCCACTCTGCTGCTGGCTTGTCCAGGTGCAGCCGGCGTTTGCATTAGCATAATTTTGGCCGCCTGCATTCACCGCATTTACAGCTTGCTGGTTGGCATCTGCGAGGCTGACCGTAGAACTATAAGTACCTGCTGTGATCGTATAAGTGACTGTGCCGCCTGTACCATTGGTACCGCAATTATTCCGGGTAAAGTTGCCTGATTGTGACTGGTTGGTCCAGGTACAGGAGCCATTGGCATTGGCATAAGCTTGTCCGCCGGTATTCACTGCATTTACCGCTTTCTGATTGGCATCTGCGAGGCTGATGGTTGAATTGTAGCTGCCTGCTGCAATGGTGTAGGTAACTGTACTGCCAGTTCCATTGGTGCCACAATTATTCCGGGTAAAGTTGCCGCTCTGTGACTGGTTGGTCCAGGTACAACCTGCGTTTGCATTGGCATAAGCCTGCCCCCCTGCACTCACTGCATTTACAGCTTGCTGGTTGGCATCTGCCAGGCTTACTGTTGAACTATAAGTGCCTGCTGCAATCGTATAAGTAACCGTACTTCCTGTACCATTGGTGCCACAATTGTTGCGCGTGAAGTTGCCACTCTGTGCCTGGTTGGTCCAGGTACAGGAACCATTGGCATTCGCATAAGCCTGTCCATTGGTGTTGACATCGTTCTGTGCTTTTTGATCTGCATCTGCCTGGCTGATAGTGGAAGTATAGGTGCCTGCAGCTACATTATAGGTAACAACTTCACCTGTCCCATTGGTACCGCAATTGTTGCGGGTGAAGTTGCCACTCTTTGCCACACTGCTGTAAATGACAACACCACAATCTTCAGGTTGACCGTAATAATTATAACAGTACTTCTTAAGAATATTCCTGTCATGGTCCAGTACCAGCGCTAACCGGTTGTAACTGTCGTATTCGTAATAAGTGGTTTGTCCGCGCGCGTCTGTCATACTGGTAACTCCAACCAGTGGCTTGTATGTATAAGTTTCCACAAGGGCATTGGAAATATTATACAAATCAGCCAGTTCAGTCCGCAACGCGGCATCACTTGAAGGGTTGTCAAGTATCGATGTATTGACATAGCCAACAGCAGTTGCATACGTTGAATTGATGATCTTTGCCACGGGGTAACGTCCGCCATATCCCCATAGATACACTTCTTGTACATCGTTTGTCTTCTGTTGTGACTTTAGATTACCATCAGCAGTATAATCCAGGAATTTCACTCTTGACTCGCTGCTTGCAGACCCGATCTTTTGAAATATTTCTTCCGGCATCACCTGCGAGCCAAAAAATTTGTAGTTGGTTTTTATTTCATTGAGCAGCGTGCCGTTCTTATAAGTCTCCTGCTTTAACACTGCTGCGATATTATTTTGTGTGATGAGCGCTGCCCTGGCGGTTTCTGCAGATCCGGATAAACTCAGGTCAGCAGGATAATATGGCTTTGTTTTGATCGTATCACCGGTGCTGCTGATCATTTTTGTTTCCGAGAGCTGGTTGGCCGGATTGTATGAATAATACGTTATACGGTCATTATACTTGGTAGTATCATCCTGGTGATATAGTCTTTCAACTTTTCTGGATAATCCCGACCATGCAGGAATATAATAATAGAATGCATCATCCCATACTCCAAATTCTTCGGAACCGCCTAAAAATTGAGGATAAACTGCCCGGAGTTTATAAGAGACGGATTGCAGGCTATCATAGGTTTTTAGCAGGTACTCACTGCTGTCCCGTTTAACAGGATAATAGTGGCCATTGGATTTTCTGTAACTGGCCGACAGGGTCAGCAATCCTCTGGCATATTCCTGACTGGAAGGAGGAGGATATGGGCTGGTTGACACAATACCTTCTGGGGCGGTAGTGAAATGGTATTCATTATATCCCTGGTTACCGCTCGTATCAATGAATTCAAACACCTTTCCATATCCGACATAGCTGCCAGCGTGAGTCACTGATATTGCATTAGGATCAGCACGAAGGGCGGTACATTGATTATGACCACTGCCCCCTACCTGCCAAGTGTTATCCTGTACCACGAAATAAGGCCGGCCGAATATTTCACCCGAAGAAGTATCTGACGCCAGTGCTGTAACATATTTATACTGGCGGGTAATACTCTGTCCGGCGTTATCTAATGATGTTACCCTTTTGGCCCGTAAACCGCCAACATAACGGTTGTATGATTGGCTCTGTTGGGTTGAATCAAATGCCATCCAGCTTACCATAAACCAGAATTCATCATAAGCCGGAGTAGTCTGATTAAAATGCGCTTTTATTTCATACCTGCCATTAGGTACATGCCATCCCTGCGTATTGCCTGGCAACACTGTTCCGGAATAGCTTGAGTTACCTGCATCTATTCCCCGGATGGTAAAGGAAGCGCAAGGGCTGCTCCCTCCACTGAGATCACAACCGTATGCTCCTATTTCTGCATACAGAAATGCTCCGGCAACATTCCCATTCAAATGTATGTCGGCAACATTATTGACCGTAAATGTATCAATATAAGTATCGGTCGTTATAGGGTCAGGGGCTTCACCCTGTAAAGCCACTGATTTCACTGTATACACCGCCGGTAAGCCGGGAGTAGTAGAGTGATTGTTTTCATATACAAAATCAGTATGTCCGCCTGTAGGATAAATAACCCGGCGAAGAATGCCAAACTGTGAATAGGCTGTATCAACACTTCTGTTTGCATGGCCAACCATTGTAGGCGTGCCACCTGTTAAAACAACCGCTGTTCGGGGAATCAGGCTGCTATTCGAAGTCTTTCCATTGTAAAAGCCCCAATAGTCCTGTGCTGCACTGAACTTGCATGGTGAAGCAATGGTAGAATCATACAAAAAGGAATGCCTGGTGGAAGGGATATGACTAGCATCCACCATTTCAACGTAGTCAAGCATCAGCCGCTTTTTTTCATAGGAGGTAGCCGTAACACACAAACCATTGTTATCAGTGCTCTGCATGTAATGGTAACTAAAGTTGTGCCGGCTGATCAGGTCGCCCGACCTATTATATACTTTAATATGATCAAGCGCATATCCACCGTTATAATCCTCGCGTCCTGTAGTCTGAAGATTGAATTTCACATATCCATTACTGAAGCTAATGGAATCAGGTACCTTCATTGTAATGTTGGTGGTGAATGTAAGATCTGATGAAGGACAGGACCCGAACAAAGTGTAGGTATAGGGAGCAAGGGTAGTTGAGGAAGCTGTAAGGTTTCTATAAAAGAAACTGATACTGTCCGTTTTGTTGGCATTATACATTTTAGTTGCATACCAGGCAGACCGCATGCTGGGCCCGGTACTTGCTCCCGAAGACTGGCTTAAATCATAATCCAGGAAAGTATAAACTGTTCCATCTTCATCGGTAAGTTTGAAATCTGTTCCTCCGCCAGATTCAATTTTTATTTCACTCTTGGGATATGTTTGATAACTATTCGTTTCCTGGTTCCACCAGAACTTGCCACTTTTACCAGGTATACTGAATGAATAGACATCTGCTTCCGGGTCAACATTAGCGTAAAAAATTGCCCTTCGGAAACTTTCGATCCAAAACTCTGTTGCTCCCGGCAAGCTATCCTCGATCTCTTTCATCGAAAGCCCTTCGTAGGAGACACTACTGTGGTAGCCTACTCCAAGCTCATCGGCCAATCCATTTACCTGGCGGGAAATGGTAGGAATCACCCCCAGTGACCAACCCAATCCAACCCAGGAAGCGTTTTCCTCTACTTTAATACCGCCTGCATGATAACTCAGCGATAAAGGAAGGGATAAACTCTTTGATTGAATAGTGTAAACAGGGACGGATATACCAGGGATTCCTGTAAACTGACTCACCGGGATCTCTCCGTACTTGGTAATCGCAGCCGCGTTAGGACTTAAGGGTGCCACTTTTTGCATTTCCACCTGTGCAGATGAAGCAAGAGGTAACGTGATCAACACTGCCCAACAACAAAGCCGGACTGCTTTAAAACAAAGTTGTAAGATCTTCATCAATCTATCTTTTTAAAAATTATAACCTATTCTAAATATCACCGCTGCCGGTTTCGGCACCTGCCGGTAACTCAAAAAATCCCAGAGCAACTGCACCTTCGTTTTCTTCAGGATCTTTGATCGCAGATCCACCACCTTGCTCAACCCGATCAAACCACTCTCCTGCCACCCGCTCCGGTCCCTTAACTCCGCGATCCGCTGAAACCCGCTCCGGTAGTTCATTTCATAGCCACCCGCCAGCCAGAATGACCCTTTCAGTTTTATATCCACAAAACTTCTCAGGCCTATTCCCTGATGCGTGATCCTGATATTCCGGATATTCTGACCCCAACCCATTTTATAACTGGCTCCCACTCCCACAATACTGTTGTCATTCAGCTTATACCCTGCCGTCAGCGCCACATCACTCGTTACCGGGAAATAACCATTTGATTTTTGTGATTGAATGTTCGCCCCCAATTCAATCCGCCGCAAGAAACTTTTTGTCTTTTGTCCATTGGGTTTAAACCCATCCGGCATGTCCAGTTCATCGCCACTGCCATTGCCGAATTTGCTGAGCTTGTTTTTCAATTCGTTCAACTGGCTTTGCGCCTGCTGCATGTTCTGGCTGAACTGTGCCTGTGCATTTGGTCCTCCGGCAGCGATCTGCTGTTGCACCAGCCCATTCACCTGTGCCCTGGTTTGCAGTCCTGCCAGGCTGGCGATGGCCGTGGGATCATTGGGATCGCCCGGCAACCGGAACAGCGAAGCCAGCTGGCTGTTCTTGCGCAAAAAGTCTTTGAACAGTTTGGTTTTGCTTAAAAGTTCCAGTGCTTTTTGTTCTGCTTTCTTGTGATCTTTCAGTACCTCCTTGTATTCATTGATCTGGGCACTGTAGTAATAAGCCTGCTTGTT
>DATAJQ010000010.1:0-71618 GCA_036262095.1 Chitinophagaceae bacterium
AATATCCCTGCCCTGCTTCATCATATCCTTCCACATCAGAGATGCTGGTGGGATAAGTTGTGGCAGAGCGGATCACACCTGCACTGGCAGCGTCAGATTTATCAGTGCCTGTTTTCACTCCATTGGTAATGGTTTTGGAAATGGATGTGCTGGTGCCCAGTTTGATCCGTTTGCCCAGGTTACGGTTCAGATTGAGGCTGATACCGAATTTTTTATAATTGGAATTGATTACCGTTCCTTCCTGGTCCATATAGCTGAAGCCAATGCGGTGATTGCCCTGTTCATTACCCCCGGAGAAGTTGGCAGTATAATTCTGATACATCCCTCTTCTGAAAATGGCATCCTGCCAGTTCACATTTTTGCTGAGGTAATCTTCGGGAGTGGGGAAAGGGATCACATAATTGGTGCCTTCATAAAGGTTGGAGTTTTCATAAGCCAGGTTCTGGTATTTCACATAATCGTAGGCAGAAAGCATATCGAGCTTTTTGGACACCTCTGCCAAACCCACGCTGGCATTAAGCTCTACCCTGTCGCGACCGGAGCGGCCTTTGCGTGTGGTGATCAGCACCACGCCATTGGCACCGCGTGATCCATAAATAGCCGTAGCTGATGCGTCTTTAAGAATGTCGATTGATTCTATATCGTTCGGATCAATAAACGCCAGTGCATTGAGGGTTTGTTTTTCATCTCCACCGATTGCCTGCGGTGTTGTGCCGCTGCTATTATTATTGAAAGGCACACCATCTATTACATACAATGGTTCTGTGCCGCCGAGTACTGAATTGGAACCGCGGATACGGATACTAAGTCCGGCACCTGGTGCGCCGTCATTCTGCGTTACGTTAACCCCGGCCAGTTTACCCTGCATGGCTTGCAGAATATTGGTAGGGACGTCTTTTACCAGGTCAGCACGGTTGATACGCTGTACGGCACCCGTAAGATCTGTTTTACGGGCAGTGCCATAACCAACTACCACCACGTCTGATAAAATACTGGACGCAGAAGTCACCAATTGCACTTCATAAGTAGTTTGGCGGGTTAGCGCAACTTCCATTGTTTCCATGCCCACGTAACTTATCACCAGCAGTTTTGCACCATCAGGTACTGAAAGTGAAAACCTGCCATCCGCATCTGTCAGCACAGATAATTTGGAGCCTTTCACCGCTACAGTGGCGCCTGCAAGCGGCGACCCCTGCTCTGTGAACACCGTACCCGAAATGGGCCGGGTTTGTGCCAACACTGCCGTCGCAGTCAAAAACGACAGAAGAAAAACAAGCAGCAATTCTTTTCTCATATAGCAACAATTATTATTTGGTCAAAAATAGGTACCTCATTCAAGCAAGATATAATACTATTATATCTATTATCAATACTTTATTTGTACAAGTTTGACCGGAGCAGCAAATATTATTAGTTTTAATCTACCCGACACCCTAGAAAATCAAATATTTCTGGGCCATGAATAGAAAACGGTCAGGGGCTTTTTTTTAGAGAAAATCAATACTATTTTATCCCTTTTTATGCAAAACATTCTTAAGGAGATCACCCCACTGACCAGCAGCGATTGCTTTACACTCTTCTCCCGGACCAAATCAGAGTTTGATTTCCCGCTTCATTACCATGAGGAGTTTGAGCTCAATTTTATTGAAGGAGCGGCAGGCGCCCGGCGGATGGTTGGCGACCATATTGAAGAAATCAGCAACCTGGAGCTGGTGCTGATCGGTCCCAACCTGCCTCATGTATGGCAAACCCATAAATACAAAAACAAACAGATCCACGAAGTCACCATCCAGTTTCATAAGGACCTTTTTGATGAAAGATTCCTTCGCCGCAACCAGCTTCATTTTATGCGGGAAATGTTTGAAAAGGCCAAAAGGGGCATTTTGTTTTCCGAAACCACCGCAGAGCAGTTGGCCCCACGGTTAAAACAGCTCAAATCCAAACAGGGGTTCGATTCAGTACTGGAACTGATGTCCATTTTCCATGATCTCTCCATCTCCCGCAATATGCGGATACTTTCGGACGCATCTTTCAGCAACCTGCAACCTTCTTACAACAGCCGTCGTATAGAAAAAGTAATGGAATATATCAATCTCAATTTTGATAAAACGGTCTTGCTGGCTGATGCAGCCAGGCTTACCAATATGACCGAAGTATCTTTCAGCCGTTTTTTTAAAACACATACCGGCATCAGCTTTATCGACAGCCTTATAGAAATACGGCTTGGCCATGCTTCCCGCATGCTGATCGATACCACGCAGTCTGTATCAGAAGTGGCTTATAATTGCGGCTTCAACAATATCTCTAACTTCAACCGCATTTTTAAAAAGAAAAAAGGCTGTACACCTAAAGAGTTTCGTGAAAACTATACTTACGACAGCCGGGTATTTATCTGACATCCATTTTTAATCATTGAAATAATATACTGATGAAATTACGTTTCCTGATAGCAGTCCTGCTTTTGATCAACAGCTTTATTTCCTTTTCACAAAACAATGAACAACCTTTTATCAATGAGATCCGGTATTTCAAAAAGCTGGACTCACTGAATGCCCCTCCCGGGCAGCCCATTCTTTTTATCGGTAGCTCTTCCTTTACCTTATGGAAAGATGTGAAAGATTATTTTCCAGGATATCCTATCCTCAACCGCGGGTTTGGAGGCTCTTCACTCCCTCACCTGATCATGTATGCAAACGATGTTATCTTCCGCTACAATCCCAAACAGATCGTGATCTATTGTGGGGAAAATGATCTTGGCGATCCCAAAGTGACCGGGCAAACCATCCTGGGCCGCTTTAAGGAATTATACAGCCTTATCAGAAGTCATTATCCTAAAATCCCTGTTGCTTATATTTCCATGAAGCCAAGCCCTTCCCGTGAAAAATATCTGAAGACAATGGATGAGGGCAATAAACTGATCAAAAAGTTTATCCGTAAAAAAAAGAATACTGTTTTTATTGATGTGTTCCATCACATGCTCAATAAAGACGGTAGTATTATGACTGATATTTTCAAATCAGACAACCTGCATATGAATGCTAAAGGGTATGCTATCTGGAAACCCCTGATCGAGCCGCACCTGTTGAAATAATAACCGGTAGCTATCTCCTGTTGCCAAAACCTTTCAGGAAGTTCAATGCAGCGATCACATTTCCTCCTTTGGTGATCGTGCCGCTGAAATGGCGTCCGAAAGAAAAAGTGAGCCGCTGGTTATTTCCCAGGTCGTACTCGGCATTCACGACAAGCCTCCAGGAAGGATCGATAGTATTCTTATTGAGCACACTCCGGTATATTCCTTCACCACTCAATGCAAAACGGCTCATCGGGCTGTTGTAGATGATGCGTGCACCGGCATCGAGCGTTGAAATATTGGAGGTCTTGATAGCGCCTGCATTATCGGCAAATATCTTATCGGGATTGTACAGATATCTTGCCAGGCCCAATATCGAAAAGCCGGATTCATAGTTGCCGCCGAATGTAAGCCAGGCTCCGCCATTGTGCATATTTGAACGGCTGAATAGTTTATCTACAAACTCAAGGGTAAGGCCTCCGGCAAAATCAATGAAGAAGCCAAAGCGTTCAATCTTGAAGCTTTGCGCTTTTTGTTTCAGTAAAGCCAGCCTGCTCCGCAATAGCTCTTTCTCTCCTATGATCTTTGTTTTGAAAGATTCCTGGAGGCCTGTCATCTTTTTACTGATAGCAACCACTTCCGGATCATCCATATTCCCTCCGTTTGCGATCAGCTTGTTTCTCCGGGCTTCTGCAAGTGTCTGGTATTCGCTGCTGGAATCAAGGGTTGCTTTCAATGTCGCATTCACATCGCTTGCAACCTGACCTGCAAGCAAGGTAATAGTATCGAGTGTTTCGCTGGTTTGCTTGCTGAATGATCCGCGTTTGATCGAAAACTTTATCCCGAAAGAGCTGTAAAAGTTAGCCGGGTTATATTCTTTTGATGAAGAGTCTGAGCCGCGTACCGCACTGGAAAACACAAATGTTTGCCTGAATACATCACTGAATTTCCTGGAATCCATTTTATCTGTTGTCAATCCTTTTCCCCTGAACAACCAGAAAGGAGCCAGGTCAACTGCATAATGGGAAGGCAACAGTGAATTGCTGTTTGTCGCGCTTTGCAGTGAGGCCATGAATGCAGAAACATCGCTGGGCTTTTCAATATCGCTAACAGCAAAATCCAGGAGATTGGCTGCAGGAGAACTTGGCGCGCGGAGCAGATCAAGTTTTATTTTGGTAGTATCGTCTTCCTGTGAAAAGGCAGGAAAGGACAGGATCATTGCTGCAATCAAAAAGCAGATAGTCTTCATTGGGTTGAATTAAATTTTGAAGAATTCAATTACTGAAGTAAAAATAGCGCTGTCACCTTCTTCCTTTACGATCTTGAACAGCTTGTACTCAATAAACATTAATCCTCCGCGCAACCGGATGATCTCTTCTGTATTGTTGGTATCCTTCGCAGTGTCGGTTACTACCGTTGTAATAAATATTTTTTTGCCGTTCAGGGCTTTATTAGTGCCAAGCGGGAATTCTTTGATGGAACCTTTCTTTCCTTTTATGATATTATCGTCCTGCAAAATGATATCGGTAACAGCTGTTTGTCCCGGCGCCCCGATGATGATCTCCAGTGTAACATCGCGGTTACTGCCGTCGATGAGGTATACGGTGTCGAGGGTTGTTTTCTCTTCAAAATCAGCATCAATGGTTTTGGCGATGCTTTTTGCAGATTTTGCCATGGGGTTAGTTTTATGCAAATTACTGATTCCCCCCAGAGGAAAATCAAGGTTCAAATCCGCTTGTCCTTTACGTGTTTGGAAGTATTGACCGGGGTTGAATATTTTCCCACAAAGACAACCAAGGCCACAAAGAATTAGAGCCTGAATGACTCCTGCTACTACTTTATAAACATAGTAGTGAGGGAAGACAAAATATTTCTTTGTGGCCTTGGTTGTCTTCGTGGGAAAACCAGCTTGCGGGAGCTCAATCCCTACTTGTTTTGACGTCTGGCACTATCTCTTTCCCGCTTTGCTTATCTTTGGCGGTAATTTAAAAGAACTCTGACTATACATGACGATCTCTTACAAATGGCTGAGTGAATACCTGCCTGTAGCAGTTGAGCCTGAAAGACTAAGCCGTATCCTTACCTCCATTGGACTGGAAGTGGAAAGCCTGGAAAAATATGAAGAAGCAAAAGGTGGCCTGAAAGGATTGGTCATCGGAGAAGTGATTCATACAGAAAAGCATCCCAATGCTGATAAACTTACCCTGACCCGCGTAAATATTGGCGCTGCCGAACCCTTACAGATCGTTTGCGGAGCACCCAATGTAGCTACCGGCCAGAAAGTGGTGGTAGCCCCGGTTGGCACTACTATTTATCCTGTCACTGGTGAACCTCTCACGATGAAGATCGCAAAGATCCGCAGTGTGGAAAGCCATGGCATGATCTGCGCAGAGGATGAGATCGGGCTTGGTAATTCACATGCCGGCATCATGGTATTGCCGGCCGACCTGAAACCCGGCACACCGGCTGCTGATTATTTCAAACCTTACGACGACTATATTTATGAAATAGGCCTTACCCCAAACCGGATGGACGCAATGAGCCATTGGGGTGTTGCGAGGGATGTATGCGCCTATCTTTCCCATCATGATAAAAAAGACCTGAAACCAAAACTGCCTAATGGTAATGGTTTCAAAACCGATAACAACTCTCTTCCCATCCAGGTTAAAGTGGAGAATGAGAAAGCATGTCCCCGCTATTCAGGTGTCAGCATTGCCAATGTGCGTATTGCACCATCACCGCAATGGCTGCAGCAAAGACTGAAAGCGATCGGCCTTCGACCTATCAATAACTTGGTAGATATCACGAATTTCATTCAGCATGAAACCGGTCAGCCGCTGCATGCTTTTGATGCAGATAAAATCGCCGGACGCACGGTGATCGTTAAAAACCTGGAAGAAGGAACCCGCTTTATCACTCTTGATGAAAAAGAGAGGAAGCTGAGCAGTGAAGATCTGATGATCTGCGATGAGAAAGAAGGAATGTGTATCGCCGGTGTTTTCGGCGGGTTGCACAGCGGTGTTACCAATGAAACAAAAAATATCTTTCTGGAAAGCGCCTGTTTTGATCCGGTTGCGATCCGTAAAACCTCTTTCCGTCATGGATTGCGTACAGATGCAGCAACCCGTTTTGAAAAAGGGACGGATATTTCTGCAACAGTAAATGTGTTGAAAAGAGCAGCCAACCTTATCAAGGAAATATGCGGCGGTGAGATCGCTTCAGAGATCGTGGATATTTACCCCGAAAAAAATGAAAAGGCACAGGTTGCAATTAAATATCATTACCTGAAAAAACTGAGCGGGAAGAATTATCATCCTGATGCAGTAAAAAATATCCTAATCAGCCTGGGTTTTGAGATCGTAAAAGAAGGAATTGATGAACTGCGTGTAGCAGTTCCTTATCATAAACCGGATATCAGCCTGCCGGCCGACCTGGTAGAAGAAGTATTGCGTATAGACGGCCTCGATAACGTAACGATCCCTGACGCCATCACTATCACGCCATCTACAGAAGAGAATTATGCTACAGAAGTGTACCGCGAAAAGCTGGCTAATTATCTTACCGGACTTGGGTTTTATGAGATCATGACCAATTCCATCACCAATTCAGCGTATTTCAGTGAAGCGGAATTGGAAGGGTCGGTGAAAATGCTGAACAATCTCAGTGCTGAACTGAATATCCTTCGTCCATTTATGCTGGAAACGGGATTGGAAGCAATTGCACATAACCTGAACCGCCGCAACTATGATCTGCGTTTCTTTGAATACGGGAAAACATATCATACTACCGGCAGTGGCAAATACACGGAACCGGAACATCTTTGTTTATACATCACCGGCAAGAATCTGGAAGATGGCTGGCGCAGTAAAGCAACCCCTGCCGATTTTTATGTGTTGAAAGGAGTGGCAGGCAACCTGCTGCAATTGCTGGGTGTGAAAGATGCCAGTTGGCAGCCATTAGAGCATCCGAAATTTGAAAGCGGGCTGCAGGCGAGTATCAATGGACAGGTGATTGTGCAAGCGGGTGCAGTACATAAAAAATCACTGGCCCGGTTTGATATCAAGCAACCGGTTTTCTTTGCCGACCTCAACTGGGAATTGCTTTCCCGTTCGGCAGCCGCTTATAAACCAGGTTTCCAGGCTATTCCCAAATTCCCTTCCGTGCAGCGCGACCTGGCTATTGTGGTAGGCCGGCAACTCAGTTATGGTGAAGTGGAAAAAGCTGTTCAGAAAATCAAGCTGGGCAAGCTGCAACAACTGAAGCTGTTTGATATATTCGAAAGTGAGAAGCTGGGTAAGGACAAAAAATCAATGGCGATCAGTTTCACTTTCCTGGATGAGGAAAAAACGCTGACAGATAAAGAGATTGATGGCTGGATGAATAAGATCATGACCACTCTTGAGAAAGAATTGCAGGCCGAGATCAGAAAATAAGGGCCTGGTTTTTGACAGCCTGGAATAGATTTTATTGAAATAAAAAGTTGATGGCTGAAATGTCTTCCGGTGAAGAGCAAATAAAACGCATTTATGATAAGCTGCAGCAACTGCTGAAGCAACATGCTTCCCTGCAAAAGGAAAATCAATTGCTGAAGGAAGAGCTGGAAACGGCGCAGAAGCAGGTGACCCAGTACCAGGAAACGGCAGATGCGTTAAAGCAGCAGGTGTCGATTCTTCAACTGGGCAATGGGCAAATGAGCGAAGAGGATAAAAAAGAATTTGAGAAGAAGCTGACTACTTATATCAAAGAGATAGACCGTTGTATAGCGATGCTATCTGAATAAGTGTTCTAGACTCTCTTCACCAAATTAAGCCGCATCTCATCCCCGCCTTGAAAAAGCTCTAAGGTATAGCGACCATAAGGCAGGTCATTAAGGCCTTGCCAGGTAAATTCTTTTTCAGCATCCAGGTTTTTTTCCATTACGCTGCAAACGCTACCGCTATCATCTTTGAGAACGCCTCTTAAAAGGTTTCCTTTGAGGGCTATGAGTTCGAATTGGAGGGCATCGATAAAGGTCGATGATTTAATTTTGGCGAACATGTGGTTCCAGTTTGGTTTTTACATCACTAGGGACGAATAGGATTTGAATTTCGGGAACAGGTTCTTGCCTGTAAAACAAACAAGGAAACTAATATAGACACTGTTTTTTAAAAATGCAATAGTATGGATCAATTAATTGCAGCAACCGTAGTGATCGGCGACCGGAATTACCGCATCAAGCTGGACCCCAAAGACGAGGAAGCTGTGCGCCGGACCGTTAAAGTCATCAACGACAAGATCCTGGAATATAAGACCCATTTCGCCGGCAAGGACATGCAGGACTATATCGCCATGGTGCTGGTGTGGCTGGCTACAGAGCAGAGCGGGGCGGCTGCGGCCGATCTGAAACAGGAAGCATTAGCGGAAAGGCTTTCCTCCCTCGAAAAACTTCTGGACGCGAATATGGCGAATGATTTCTGACAGCGGGAAGTCTCTGGTTAGTGCCGCGAATTATACGAATAGCCTCCGATTGCAGAAAATACGCGTTGAATTACGCCCCGTTTCAGTAATTCCCGGAAAAAATCAGATCTATGCGGCACCCTGCAGACCATGCCCTTTGCTCCATTTATTAAACCTTCAAATCCGAAATGTAGCTCCGTCGGAGTTCCATTCGCACCATTCGTGACGCCAACCAGAGACTTCCCGCTGTCAGAAATCATTCGCATTATTCGCTTTGAACCAAATTCGCGTTCACTTTTGTATCTTCGCCCGTTACCTGTCATAAACAGGTGGCTGCTAGCTTAATGGACCGCAGCATAAACCATATCAAACCGGATTATTTTAAACTACAAATTCATGGATTCAAATATTATATTCATTCTCATAGGCGCCGTGGCCCTGGTAGTGGGCATCATAGCGGGTAAGTTCATCTTTGCAAAGGATACATCGAAGAAAGTACAAGAGGCTGAATTACAATCACAAGCCTTGTTGAAAGAAGCAGAACTGAGAAGTGAGACTATCAAGAAGGAGAAGGAGCTGGAAGCGAAAGAGAAACTTGTGCAACTGAAAGCTGCACACGATAAGGAAGTGAATGAACGCAACCGCAAAATCAATGACAGTGAGAACCGCATCCGCCAGAAAGAGCAGGGCATTAACCAGAAAGAAACTAATCTCGATAAGCAGATCAAAGAGAACGAGGCCATTAAAGATAATCTTAACCGCCAGATAGACCTGGTGAACATCAAACGTACCGAACTGGAAAAACACCAGGAAGAGCATATCCGCCGCCTGGAGAAAATCGCCGGCCTCTCTGCCGATGAAGCTAAAAATCAACTGGTGGAAAGCCTGAAAAGTGAGGCTCATACACAAGCTCTTGCCCTCCAGCAGGAGATCATCGATGAGGCTAAACAAAAGGCTAATAAAGAAGCCCGCAAGATCATTATCCAAACCATACAACGTACTGCTGCTGAACAGGCCATCGAGAACTCTATTACCGTTTTCAACCTGGAAAGCGACGAAATAAAAGGCCAGATCATCGGTCGGGAAGGACGGAATATCCGCGCTATTGAAGCAGCGACAGGGGTTGACCTCATCGTAGATGATACTCCGGAAGCAATTCTTTTATCGAGCTTCGACCCGCTTCGCCGTGAGATCGCCCGCCTGAGCCTTCAGCGCCTTGTAACCGATGGCCGTATACACCCTGCCCGTATTGAAGAAGTGGTAGAAAAAACTCGTAAACAGATCGAGGACCAGGTGATGGAGATCGGGGAAAGGACTGTAATTGAACTGGGCATCCATGGCCTGCATAAGGAACTGGTAAGAATGGTGGGCCGTATGCGCTTCCGCTCTTCCTATGGTCAGAACCTGCTGATGCACAGCCGGGAGACAGCCAATCTTTGTGCAACTATGGCCGCAGAGCTGGGCTTGAACCCCAAACTGGCCAAACGCGCCGGCCTGCTCCACGATATCGGCAAAGTGCCTGATGAAGAAAGCGAACTGAGCCACGCCCTGCTGGGAGCCAAACTGGCTGAAAAATATGGTGAGAACCCTGCCGTAGTAAACGCTATCGGAGCTCACCACGATGAAATGGAAATGCAATATGTGATATCCCCTATTGTTCAGGCCTGCGACGCTATCAGTGGTGCAAGACCTGGCGCCCGGAGAGAGATCATGCAGCAATACCTCCAGCGGATCAAGGACCTGGAAAACCTGGCCATGACTTATAATGGCGTGGAAAAAGCCTATGCTATCCAGGCCGGCCGCGAACTGCGGGTGATCGTGGAAGCTGATAAAGTGACCGACGGGGATTCAGAAAAGCTGTCTTTTGAGATCGCTCAGAAGATCCAGACTGAAATGACGTTCCCCGGTCAGATAAAAGTGACCGTAATACGAGAGAAAAGAACGGTTAACGTAGCGCGGTAGGGCTGATCGATGGCCGAAGGTCGAAGGAAAAGCGTTGTGCGTTGACCGAATGGCCGATGGCGGTCAACGCACAACGGACAACGGTCAACGATTCCACACTTTCCGCCTTAAACAATTAACTATCAGCCCTCAAATCTTTGCTCACAAAAAAACTTTCCATTTAACCCCCTAAAGCTTAAACTTTTTCCCTACCTTTGCCATCCTTAAAAATCAGAGTCATGAACGCTATTGCATTTGTACATGAGCAGTTGAGCAACAAAAAAGAGTTCCCCGCTTTCAAAGCCGGTGATAATATCACTGTTAACTATAAAATTATCGAAGGTAACAAGGAAAGGATCCAGTCTTTCAAAGGCGATGTGATCAAAAAACAGGGAACAGGTTTTACTGCCAGCTTCACTGTACGTAAGATCTCTGATGGCGTTGGCGTTGAAAGGGTTTTCCCCTTCGCTTCTCCCAATATTGATTCTATTGTATTGAACAAAACCGGTAATGTACGCCGCGCTAAACTGTTCTATCAGCGTAGCCGTAGCGGTAAAAGCGCCCGTATCCGTGAAAAGCGCATGGCCGTTGCTACTGAAGCCAAATAAAAAAAATTCAGCATATTTAAAAAAAGTCCGCCAAAGCTTAGCAAAGGCGGGCTTTTTTTATTTTGGGGTATTGGTTGTTCTTCTGTTAACGTGCTTATTTTAGCAGCACTTATTTATTATCTTTGACCTCTAATCTCATAATGACTATGATACAAGCTAATTTACTGGGCGTGTTGGGAACGAATGAAATCATCATCATCCTGATCATCGTACTGTTGCTTTTCGGTGGCCGCAAAATTCCTGAGCTGATGCGTGGCCTGGGTAAAGGTGTTCGTGAGTTCAATGACGCTAAAAGCAATGTGAAAAAGGAAATCGAAGAAAGCACAAGCGATATCAAGAATTCCTGATCATACGCTGTTTAGTAGCGGACTACTTTCTAAAGCGAAAATAAAAACTCAAAAAAGCCTGGCTTTATGCTATGCTTTTTGAGTTTCTGTTTTTGAAACAGAATACGAGTACCCTCATCTCATTGTTTCTACCTCTTTTTTTCATCGAAAAGAATTATTGCTTTTGTTTGAGTTTTCTTCTATCGGGCAATATCATGCTTCGCTGCAGGAAGGAAAGACGACCTGTTTGCAGGCAGTTGAGCATTATCTCCAGAGAATTGCCGCAACCCGCCACCTGAATGCATTCATTGAAGTGTATGCCAATGAAGCATTGCAAAAAGCAAAGGAGCTTGATGAAAAAAGAAAGACCGGCCAGATCACCGGCAAACTCCATGGCGTTGTTATCGGATTGAAAGACGTGATC
This sequence comes from Chitinophagaceae bacterium, assembly GCA_036262095.1. Taxonomy (GTDB): domain Bacteria; phylum Bacteroidota; class Bacteroidia; order Chitinophagales; family Chitinophagaceae; genus Terrimonas_A. Next base: position 11,806 of record DATAJQ010000010.1, read on the forward strand.
TGCTACAAGGATCACAAAGTATCTGCTTCTTCAAATATCCTCCGGGATTTCACTTCTATTTATTCAGCTACTGCCGTAGCCCGTTTACTGGCTGAAGAGGCCATTATCATTGGCAACCTCAACTGCGATGAATTCGCTATGGGTTCCACCAATGAAAACTCTGCTTACGGCAAAGTGCTGAATGCAAAAGACGAAACCCGCATACCAGGCGGCTCTTCTGGCGGTTCAGCCGTAGCTGTGCAGGCCGGCCTTTGCATGGTTTCCCTGGGAAGCGATACCGGCGGTTCAGTTCGTCAGCCTGCCGATCTATGCGGTATTGTAGGCATGAAGCCCAGCTATGGCCGCATTTCCCGGTATGGCCTGATCGCTTATGCGTCTTCCTTCGATCAGATAGGCATATTCGCCAATAATATTCCGGACATTGCCCACCTGCTCCAGGTAATGGCCGGCCCGGATGAATATGACAGCACCGTATCTCAGAAGCCGGTGGAGAACTACCCTGCTTTATTGAAAACCGATCAGAGATACAGGATCGCTTATTTAGCTGAAGCGCTCGACCATCCCAGTCTTGACCCGGAGATCGCTTCTTCTATAAAAGGCCTGCTGGAACAGCTCCGGCAAAAAGGCCACCAGGTGGAGCCTGTAGCTTTTGACCTGATCGATCATATCGTGCCTGCGTACTACGTACTCACCACAGCTGAAGCGTCATCCAACCTTTCCCGCTTCGATGGCATTAAATACGGCTACCGGAGCAAGGAAAAAGGGATCGACCTGACCGAGCTCTATAAGCAAAGCCGGTCAACCGGTTTCGGCCGGGAAGTAAAACGCCGGATCATGCTTGGCACTTTCGTGCTGAGCGCTGGGTATTATGATGCTTATTTTACCCGTGCCCAAAAAGTTAGGAAATTATTATCAGATCAGACTCAACTGATTTTCAAAGACTTTGATGTAATTCTTCTCCCTACCACCCCTTCGGTGGCTTTCAGGATCGGCGAGAAAATGGATGACCCCATAGCCATGTATCTCGCTGATATTTATACCGTTATGGCCAATTTAGTTGGCATTCCGGCCATTTCCCTCCCTCTTTTCACCCACAGTACTGGCATGCCTTTTGGCCTGCAGGCGATGACAAACCGCTTCGATGAATTATCTTTGCTGCGCTTTTCGGAGCAAGTGATGAGGCGATAAACGAGCAACCATACACTCCTGCGGAGTACATTAATTAACCAATTCAGAGTTGTCTTTGAAGTGTTTAATTCAAAAGTAAAAATGCAGAAGGCATACTACCTGAAATGACATTTTTACTTTTAAATTTTGACTTTTAATTGATCGCTGAATTAAAAAGGACCGGTCTACCAGGGGCGGTCTGGCATTAAAACAATTCGCTGTGATGTTTAAACAATTCGGGATCACCTGCATGCTTTCTATTGCATCTTTCGGCTTTGCTCATGCAGGGGCGGATAACGGTACCTATATAAAGCCATCCTTCTCAGATACCACCGATCTCAACAAAAAAGACTCGCTGGAAAAGCCGGCAACAGCCAGCCTTCCTGCTGACCCCAAAGAAGGTTTTAAAGACCTGTTCGTTTCCACTACCCTTTCCAATGGTATCAATACAGAACAACTCAATCCACAGGCGATCGACTTTGTGGAAGGTTATATGGAACGGTACGGCAAAAGCATGGAAGAACTTCGTACCACGGGTAAGCCATATTTCGACATGATGGATGATATTCTCGAAGAGCATGGATTACCAAAGGAGTTGAAATACCTGGCCGTCATTGAATCCAATCTTAAGACCAATGCCCGGTCATGGGCAGGCGCTGTTGGCCCCTGGCAGTTTATGCCAACCACGGCACGTAATATGGGACTAAGGGTGAACCGTAAAGTAGACGAGCGCCGCAATTTCAACAAAAGCACACATGCAGCTTCCCGTTACCTCACCAGCCTTTATGAACTATACGGCGATTGGCTGCTGGTGATCGCTGCCTATAATGGCGGACCCGGTAAAGTAAATGCAGCCATTAAAAAAAGCGGCAGCCAGGATTTCTGGACCCTTCAGAAATATTTGCCGGCCGAATCCCGCAATCATGTAAAGAAATTTATTGCCACTCACTATATCATGGAAGGAGAGGGCGGCATCACCACTTTAACGAAAGAAGAAGCCAGTCAACTGGCAGCAAACCCTGTTAATACCGCCTTACTGGCAGATGCCAAAGCCCATACCATCACCGGCCGCTATATTGCTGCAGTGATCGTTAAGCATCTTTCCATGGATGCAAGAGCATTCAGTAAGATCAATCCCGATTTTGATAAGCTTATTGCCGTCAACGGTAAATACGAATTGCATTTACCGGCAGAAAAAATGGACCTGTTCATGGCAAAGAAATTAACGATCCTGAACGAGTGCATGGAATTGCTGCTCAACCCTGACGGCATCAACGTACAGGCTTCAGCATTGCCCCGCTAAGCGTATGGGTATCCCACAAAGACACGAAGACCACAAAGAAATTTTTAATGCTTTATCACTTGCATAGATATTTCTTTGTGGTCTTCGTGTCTTTGTGGGATACCCATCGTACTTCTCCGCAAAAGAGTACGCCCATAAGCGCAATAAATACCCATATAAGAAAAGATAAGCGTATATTTCTGTGTGCCTTGTGAGATCAATTATGTGGCCGGAAAATCAGGCACAATATTTCCTATATATGTACACGAACATCATTCAAATTAAACATCTGATTTTATGGCACAAATTACACTGAAGCAAATTGTCCCATTCCTGGCGGCCGCCCTATTGGCAGCATCCTGTTCTTCCAGCAAGAACGCAGTATCCGTTCCCAGCCGCGATAATGTAAAAGGCAATTGGGTATTGAACTCGATCACTTATGAAGGATTGTCTTCCGGTGAAAAGATCAAAACAACTTTACTGGATGAAGGGGATGAAGCATGCCTCACCGGCAGCACCTGGGTGCTTCCTTTCAATGGATACGGCTCTTATACGATCAACTCCTCCGGCACAGGTTGCACACCAGGCCAGCGCAACATCGTTTGGTCGTACCAAAAAAATGGCGATCAACCCATTTTCCAGTTCAAGAGACTTGAAGGTGGTGTAAAAGCCAAAAATATTACGGAAGGCTACCGTTTCAAGATACTTTCAGCAGACGGCACTACCATGAATTTACAGTCAGAAGTAAGCTTTAACGGAAAGCCTTTGTACATCAATTATTCGTTCAGCAAACAATAATCAACACCGGCATTTATAAATGAAGAGGCCGCACAGATACTGTGCGGCCTCTTTCTTATTTATCATGAAATGTCAAAAGCGATATCCGAGGGACACACCAAAGCCGGTGTTTTTCCAGGAAGTTTCATCATTGGATACTCCATCAATTTTGGGATTGATCTTTACCAGACCTAACTGCGCATTCAATTGCACAGAGAGATTATTACTCATTTCATAGCCGAATAAAAGATTACCACCGGCATCGATCCTTTTGAAATAAGTGCCATAACCTGTAGCCGCTTCTGTCTGTGAAATGGAGTTCTTGAAAGTTATATCCACATCATTGCCGTTATCAGGTTTTATTTTACCTCCAACGCCAAAAGCGATGTATGGCCCAATGCCTAATAATACCCGGCCTGTGCCTACTTCCGGCTTGTAAAGAAAGTTGACCGGCACTTCAATATAAGACAGGTTCACTTTAGCGTCTGATCCCTTGTCCTTTGCTCCTTTCATTGCATACACAACACCAGGTTGCAGATAGAAATCAATACCCACGGGTATTTCAGCATTTACACCAGCCAGAAAACCTACTTTCAGCTTGTTGTCCATACTGTTGCCCTGAATATCATCTCCGGTAATGTTCTGGAAATTTACCCCCGCTCTTACTCCAAATGTTGTTTTTGATTGTGCTGACACGGCAAGGCATAATAATGATCCTGCCGCCAACGCCACTAGTTGTTTTGTTTTCATAAGTCCTATTTTAGGTTAGCATTATTCGCGTCATCTGCGCCTATCTACGTTCATTTGCATCACTTGTATCCATTCGCATCATTCGTGTTAATTACCGGCTTCCTTCTTCGCATCAGCCTTCATCTTTTCATTAGCTGTGATCAGGAATTCAACCCGGCGATTTTGTGAACGGCCATTCTCTGTTGAGTTATCATATTTCGGAGCAGACTCTCCAAACCCTTTGGTAGTGACCCTTGCTGAACTGATATTATGCGAGCGCAGGTAGTTTGCTACTGAAACAGCTCTCCGCTCAGAAAGGCCCATGTTATAGCTATCTGTTCCGGTATCATCTGTATGACCCTGTATCTCTATATTGGTATCGGGATATTTATTGAGGATAGTTACCAGCTCATCCAGGCTGCCTTTGGCACTGGCGCCCAGGTCTGATTTATCAAAACCGAAAAGGATCTGATTGTTGAATTCAACAACGATACCTTCTTCCACTCTTTCTACTTTGGCACCGGGAACTTCGTTCTTGATCTCTTCAGCTTGCTTATCCATTTTTCTGCCGATCACAGCGCCGGTTACGCCGCCTACCGTAGCACCCAGGATTGCGCCGAGGGCGGTGTTGCCAGTAGCTTTACCGATCACTGCACCAATCGCCGCACCACCACCTGCACCAATCGCTGCTCCTTTTTGGGTCTTGTTCATATTTTTGCAACTACTCATGACTATTGCAAAGGCCAGTATACCTGCAGTCAATTTTTTAGCGTATATCATATTTTAGTTTTTAGTTTACTGCGTGTTAATTCCAAACTTCATACCATAAGTTTTTGTTGCCGGTAAACTCTTAAAAATTAAGGTGATAAAGGCAAAATGGCAGAACTTAATGTCACGAATTTGGGTGGATGAGGAAAGGATTTCCGCTAAAGGTCAAAAAATACCAAGAGCCTGCCGGATTGCCGCAGCCTTTAACAGGCATTCCTCCCATTCGTTTTCCGGATCACTGTAGAATGTAATAGCAGAACCGGCCTGAAAAGATAAATACTTCGCTGTTGCATTGTAGAGTATACTTCGTATAACTACGTTGAAATCAAAGTCGCCTTCAGGCGATATATAACCGATGGCACCAGAGTACACCCCGCGCTTTGTTTTTTCATACTGCTCTATCAGTTCCATTACCCTTTTCTTAGGCGCACCCGTCATGGAGCCCATCGGAAAACTTGCTTTGACGATATCGGCAAACGATACATCTTTTTTAAGCTCTCCACTCACTGTAGAGATCATTTGATGTACCTGTGGAAATGAATAGATACCATATAACTCATCCACCTTCACGCTCCCTTCTTCACAGATCTTTGCCAGATCATTCCTGACGAGATCAACCACCATTACATTTTCAGATCTGTCCTTGGGATTGTTGAAGAGGTCCTGCCTGATCTTTTTATCACCCGCTTCATCATCCAGCATGCGCTTAGCCGTTCCTTTTATCGGTTGTGATAAAATTCTTCCCCCTTCTTTTTTTATGAACCGCTCCGGGCTTGCACAGATCAGCCATTTATCGTGCTGCCGGTAAAATGCAGAAAAAGGATTGGGAGATACCTCACTGAGATGCCTGTACACCTGCAAGGGATCAATCACTGCACCGGTTGAATAAAACTCCTGGCAAAAATTGATCTCATAACAATCCCCGCGCAGGATATGCTGCTGCAGTTTCCGGATAATAGAAAGATATTCTTCCCGCGTAACCCGCTGCTTTATCGCAGTAAGTGATCCAGGACCTGCAACCGCTGTCGCAGGTCTTGCCTGTATATCATTGTATACGGTTAAAGGATCAGCAGCTTCAATCACCAGTGCTGTTTCATTCAACCGTATTACGATGGCCGGTTCAAAAAAAGAAAGATCAGGAAACCCTATCTGATCGGGAAGAGAGGAAGAAAGATTTTCCAGGCCGTTTTTCAGATCATATCCCAGGTGGCCAAACAACCAGCGGGAGTTTTTATTGGTAAACCGTTCCAGTTGTTCCAAAAAATCATTGCCGGAAATATCCAGCCTGTCTTTTACACCTGCTGCCAGCAGGCATTCCTCTGTATGCGGCCCAATTTGGTACTGATGATTATCCAAAAAACAAAAAGTGCCGAACTGTTGTACCCAGTTCAACACCTTTTCTTTTATCTGCCGGAAATCATTTACCGGAAATATAGTGCTAGTTGGAATAATAATTACAAATGAAGGGGTGTTAATGAATCAATAGTCGTCTTCTTCGTCGCCGAAATCATCATTGTCATTGAACATATCCTTGAATTCGTCATCCATTTTGAAATCGTCGTCATCATCGGCTGCTTTTTTGCCGCCAGAGCCGGTTTTTTTGCCTTTGGATTTGGGCACGTCGAATTCATCGAAGTCAGGATCCCAATTATCTTCTTCTTCTACTTTGTCCCAATCATCCACTTCATCATCCATATCATCATCGTCGTCGTCATCATCGTCATCCTCGTCTTTTTTCTTCTTGGAAGACGCAGCAGTTTTAGCTCCTTTCTTTGCAGGGGCTTCATCAAATTCTTCATCCAGCTCATCATCATCGTCATCTTCCTCTTCCTGTTTCTTAGGTTTGGGAGATGGTTTTTTTGCGGATGCTTTTTCGGAATCGCTGTTCGCTTTTCCAGGAACTTTCTTTTCCTTGTCGGATTTTGATGCCATATCAAACTAGGGTTATGGGTGTAAAATTTCAGCGAAGTTTTTAATTCGCCAAATTTTTAAAATACTTTTTTCCTGCTTTTTTTAGTCTACCGAAATGATCTGATCGCGGCCCGGCCCATTTGAAATGTAGCGGACTTTTACGCCCAGATATTCATTAATAAAAGATACATAACTCTTCATGGTTTCAGGCAATTCTGCCGCTGATTTCGCTGCACTGCTGGGGATGTCCCAACCCGGGAATTTCTTATATGTTGGCGTCACTGCCAGCCTGTCTATCCGGAACGGAATTTCCTGGCGTTCTTTTCCATCAATATTATAACTGGTGCAAACCTGTAATTCTTTAAAAGCATCGAGCACATCGGCCTTGGTCATTACAATTTTTGTAACACCATTCACCATGCAGGCAAACCGGAGTGCTACCAGGTCAATCCAACCGCAACGGCGCGGACGGCCTGTAGTGGCGCCAAATTCGTTCCCTATCCTTCTCAGTTCCTCTCCTGTTGCATCTTCCAGCTCAGTAGGGAAAGGACCACTGCCCACCCTGGTACAATAAGCCTTGGTAACGCCGATCACTTCCCTGATCGTTTGCGGAGCCACACCCAAACCGCTGCATACGCCTGCGGAAATGGTGTTGGATGAAGTTACGAATGGGAAAGTACCAAAATCAATGTCCAGCATGCTTCCCTGCGCACCTTCAGCCAGAACTTTCTTACCTGCACGCAATTGCTCATTGATAAAATATTCTCCATTCACAATATTCAATTGCTTCAGGAATTCCACTGCTTCAAAAAACTCTTCTTCCCATCCGGAAATATCTTCCGTGAAATTATAGTTGTCGAGCAATTTCTGATGTTTTAACCGAAGGCGGATATAAGAAGTTGTGAAATTTTTATCCAACAGATCGCCTACACGCAAACCATTCCGTCCGGTTTTATCCATATAAGCCGGGCTGATGCCTTTCAGGGTTGAGCCTATTTTCTGAGAGCCTTTGGAGATCTCTGCTGCTTTATCCAATGCACGGTGTGTTGGCAGAATGAGGTGAGTGCGTTCTGATATAAAAAGATTTTTACGAAGATCAACTCCGAAAGAGGCTACTGTATCGCATTCTCTTTTTAAGGTCACCGGGTCAAGCACCACACCGTTACCGATCAGGTTGAGCTTATTCGGATGGAATACACCGGAAGGTATCTGGTGCAGCACCACTTTTTTGTCGCCGATATAAAGAGTATGGCCGGCATTGGGTCCTCCCTGGAACCTGGCTACTACATCATAGTCCTTTGCGAAATAATCCACGATCTTTCCTTTTCCTTCATCGCCCCATTGGAGGCCAAGTAAAACGTCTACCATAAAATTGGATGGTTATATTAAAATCTTTAACTGCTTTTTTATGTAAGTCGCGGTTCCCACCTGCAACCTGGTTAGCCGGCGCAAAAATAAGCCCTCAGCAAAGAGCCACCGAATAAATCCGGTGGCTAATTATTTTTTTTATGCCCAAAGGGTCATAATTTATTAACGTATAAGGGTAACAGTGCCTTTTTTCGTGATTTTCCGGCCATCATGCGTAATGGCTTCTACCATCCAGGTGTATACCCCGCCGGGCTGATCCAGCCCCGCCAGTTTGCCATCCCAGCCCTGCTGTAAAGTGGTAGTAAAATACATCATCTGCCCCCACCGGTTAAACACCCGGAAATATTTCAGCTCCCTGATCCCGACCGGAAAAGGAATAAACACATCATTTTTTCCATCCCTGTTTGGCGAAAAAGCATTTGCAACATAAATATCCGGCCCTTTATACACTCTCACAATGGCCTGACCTTCCCCTTTGCAGCCCGCAGCCGTGCTTGCTTCCACCTCATACCGGATAATAGCCCCGTCAGCCGAAGGTGCTGTTACTACAGGATCTGCAATAAATGGGTTGCTGAGACCAGCAGCCGGCGTCCAGGTATAATTGCTGGCAATGGAAGATGCGACCACCTGAAACCTGTCGCCGGCATACACCACCGTATCCGCAGGCGATACCTTTATTTGAATAGGAGGTATTACCGTGATCGTAATTTCATCTGGTATTAAAGAAGAGCAATTATTGATATCGGTCACGGTGAGTGAATAAGTGACCGTCCTGTCTGGCTGCAAAACCTGCGGACTGCTGTTGAACGGATCAGAAAGGAACCGTTGCGGTGTCCATTCATATCTCACACCGCCACTGGCCCCCAACTGATAATTCTGACCGAAACATATTTCTCCATCGGGCCCTGCATTGGGAACAGGCGCGGATAGCACCTGCACATTCACTTCATCCTGTGCTGTGCAAACACCTAATCCCATGGTAACACGGAATATTGTAGTAACCGCAGGATGCACTACCGGGTCTGCTATACCAGGATCATTGATCACACCGGGCTGAGCAGGCGTCCAATTAAAGCTGGTTGCATTGGTTATTACCTGCAAACGGGTACTGCTGCCTTCACAGATAGGCACGGGATCAGCAACCGGTGTAAAGCTCAGGTTATTTGTTAATCCTACAGCCACGTCCGTAACAGTAAAGAGGCAACCGTTCACATCTTTTACCGTAATAGTGTATGTACCCGATAGCACCTTCAATACATTGGACGATTGAAAAGCTCCACCGCTGCTGTATTGATAATTTCCCGAACCGCCTGCAGCTGTTACCGTGATAGTACCATCGGCACCACCATCGCAGGTGGCATTGGTAGTGCCGCTTATTGCAGCAGATAAAGCAACAGGTGCGGTCACTGTTATATTGTCGTAAAAAGCATCGCAGTTTTTTGCATCCATCACTCTCACTGAATAAGCACCTGCACCTACTTTAAATGTATTGGATGATTGAAAAGTTCCTCCATCAAGGCTATAGGTGTACGGCGGGTTCCCGCCAGTCGGATTCACCGTGATCATTCCATTATTATCACCACTGCAAAGCGGAGCTTGCACGATGGGAGGCGGGATTGCCAATGCCTCTGGCTGTGTTACAGAGATAGTCAGGTCAGTAGTACATCCAGCATTATCTTTTACAGTAACAAAATATTCACCTGCATTAAGTCCACCTACAATCAGTACATCAGTGGTAATGGTCATCGTAGAGGTCAGAGGGCCGGTTATAGATATCGTGTAAGGTGCTGTACCGTTTGCTATGCTTATTATCAGCACTCCATCCCTTGCACCCAAACAGGAAGCTGGGTTTGATTTAGAATTAACAATCAGTCCTGCTCCTGCTGTTATCGTGGCTGTAAGTGGCGGGGAAGTGCAGGCGCTTTCTTTTATCAGCACAGAATAATTCCCGGAACCAAGATCATTGAATGTATTCCCGGCCTGCCAGGTTTGTCCATTATCAATGGAATACTGGTATGGCCCGCTTCCACTGGTAGGCGTAACGGTAATTGATCCATTATTAACACCCGGGCAGGCAGTGTTTGTTGCAGTCAGAGTGCCGGTAAGCATACCGGTCCCGGCCGGGATCACCGGAACGGTTACAAGAGCTTCGCAGGTAGGGCTGGTCCAGACCCTGATCTGGTGAGGTCCACCGGCAGACAGGCCAGTGATCATATTGGTGGCCGGGTTTCCGTCGATCGAATAATTGTATGGCCCGCCCCCTGCCGGCGGAGTAAGCACAATGCTCGCATTCTGCGCACCAGCACAACTGGGAGGGTTGACGATATACGACACATCAAAACTGCCGGTGGAAAACACTTCGATATTGTCGATCGTCCGGCTGCATGAACCTGCTCCTGTAGCAGTGATGCTGTAAATGCCCGGAGCAAGATCATTAAATGTAGCCGAAGGATCAGGACTGTTGATGGTAATTGCTCCGGGATTTAACTGATATGTATAAGGCCCTGCTGCTCCTGCTGCAATATTTGCCGTAATACTTCCTGAAGCAACTGCACAACTACTCTTCACGGTAGTAACAGAAAGCGGCAACACACCTTTATTGATAGTAATTGTATCATTAATGATGATTGGAGTAACAGGATCACAGATAGAAGAATAAGTGGTGCGGATGATATATTTTTCTGAATTTCCTGAAGGGCATTTATCCGAAAAATTGATGTCTTTAAACCCCGGCGTAGTTTCTGCAGCAGTGGCTGTTTCAATCACTTGTCCTGAAGTATAATTTACCAGTTCCGCTTTAACAAACCTTGAAGTGTTGCCGGAGGGAATGAAACGGTATGCTTCTTTTTGTGCAGTCCACATTGTACTGTTCTTACCAGGAGCCGCTACTCCTTTATCCCTGTCCCAGTTTTGTATTCCGAGAATAGCATTGCCCTTGCTGCCATCAAAACAGATCTTTTGTTCTATGTATACATCAATTACAGAAGTAGCTTCATTGACAACGATCTGAAATGTGGCCGGTGTGGTCATACTGCAGGCAAGATTGTTATACACGCCCACTTTGTTCCAGCTTGCAATAAACCGGCGGAATGGAGCAACCCCTTCAAAGCGCCATTCGATTTTCATATCAGCCGGACTGTCTTTTGGTTTCAGATCTGAAAAAGCAGCCATGATAGCCGAGCGGGGATAATAAGGCAATTGCTTGTCTCCCGCGGCTACAGCACAAGGGATACCCGTACCAGCACCTGGTATGGGAGGAACAATGGCGTATCCATTAAAACAATTGGCATTGCTTGCATCAAATGTTATCAATCCGTTTGACCCTACAACTACCTGGTTAAAGGTTTGTCCATAAAAGCAGATCGGGAAAGGCAGGTTGATCGCATTGCTGTATATATCATCTTCATACAGCCCTGCCAATTCATTGCCGCTGGCTGTGGTAAAAGCAAAGGGTTTGAAGGGAATGGATACCACCTGGTAATCCTCGCTCGTTTTCAGGTGTGGTACTTTAAACTTTAATGAAGCACAGGCCTGACCACAATGAAGATTGATCACAGAATCATTGATACCCGTAAAGTTTTCCTGCGCAGATACCAATACGCTCATACCCATACAAAAACTCCATAGCAATAAGAGTTTTCGTTTGGCGTGCTTCATGGTGGTGTGTAGTTTGTATTGATACGGGAATCAGCTCAACAAGATATAATAAAATATCTTCCCTGCAATAGGCACATGCTTGCTGTCCCTGTATTGGGGGAACAGGAAATCGCAGCTAAACATCTTCAGTATCATATCGTTCCACCGACTCAATACCCGGCAGGGCTTTCAGGCGCTGAACCAGGTTGTCCAGTTCTTCCCGGTCGTGAACGAATACTTTGATATTGCCTTCAAACAAACCTTCTTTTGCTTCCACACTGAGTGCGCTGATATTGATCTTCATTTCACCGGAGATGAGGTTGGTGATCTTATGGATAACCCCCACATCATCCATCCCCACGATCTTAAGACCGGTAAGAAAAGATATCTCTTTATTTTTTGCCCATTTGGTTTTAACCACCCTGTGTCCATAATTAGCCAGCAATTTGGCTGCATTAGGGCAATTGGTACGGTGAATGGTCAATCCTTTTCCTGTGGTTACAAACCCGAATACGTCGTCACCAGGGATGGGCTTACAGCAATTGGCGAGGGTATAAACGATCTTATCGCTGCTTTCGCCAAAGATGATCAGCTCTGCATCTTTTTTGGCGGAAGTATGTGAAGGAGAAAATTCCTGTTTGAACTCATGAACCGTTTTCACAGGCCTAGGCGGCTCCAGTTTATCACCTACAACAGTAAATTCCTTCAGGTCTTTCAGGTCAATATTCTTGACCGCTACCTGGTAAAAAAGATCCAATTGGGAAGGCAGTTTATACCAGTGCACCAGCTCTTCAATATTGTGCTGGTTGAGCGCAGCTCCCAACCCTTCAAGTTTACGCTGCACGGTGTATTTTCCTTCATCAGCAATAGCTCTTTTTTCTTCTTTCAATGCGTCTTTGATACGGCCGCGGGCTTTGGCCGTAACTACAAAACCTAACCAGTCTTCCGAAGGTTTTTGCTTATTGCTGGTAATGATCTCCACCTGGTCGCCGCTACGCAGCTTATGGCTGATAGGTACCAGTTTATGGTTCACTTTTGCACCAATAGTTTTTACACCAATGGCACTATGGATAGAAAATGCAAAGTCGAGCGCAGTTGATTCCACCGGCAACATTTTCACATCTCCCTTGGGTGTGTACACATAGATCTCTTCTGTCAGGAAACTTGTTTTGAATTCCTGTAAAAAATCAATGCTGTCGGCTTCCTGGTTGCTGATCACTTCACGGATCTGCTGAAACCATTTATCAAAGCGGCTTTCGTCCGGTGTTCCTTCTTTGTATTTCCAGTGTGCAGCCAGGCCTTTTTCTGCGATCTCATTCATCCGCTTGGTGCGTATCTGCACTTCCACCCATTTTCCCTGCGGGCCCATTACCGTTGTATGCAGGGCCTCATAGCCATTCGATTTGGGATTGCTCAGCCAGTCGCGCAGCCGCTCAGGCGAAGGTGTATATTCATCCGTGATCATGGAGTACACTTTCCAGCAATCTTCTTTTTCCCTTTCGGGCGGGGAATCGAGGATAACACGGATGGCGAACAGGTCATACACCTCTTCAAAATCCACTCCCTTTTTCTTCATTTTGTTGGAAATGGAATGGATGCTTTTCGGCCGGCCATAGATCTCAAATTTGAAATGGTTCCTTTCCAGTTTTTCCTTGATAGGCCTTATAAATTCATTGATGTATTTGGAGCGCTCACGTTTTGTTTCCGCCAGTTTTTGGGCGATATCCCTGTAAGCCTCGGGCTCCATGTATTTCATGGCGAGGTCTTCCATTTCTGTCTTGATATTGTAAAGCCCCATCCGGTGGGCCAGCGGAGCATACACGTACACGGTTTCGGAAGCGATCTTCAACTGCTTTTCCCTCTTCATGCTTTCGAGGGTACGCATATTGTGCAACCGGTCGGCCAGCTTGATCAGGATCACGCGGGGGTCGTCCGTCAGTGTCAGCAGTATCTTTTTGAAATTCTCTGCCTGGGCAGAGGCATTCACATCTATGACATTGGATATTTTGGTGAGGCCATCCACAATACGGGCAATCTCGGCCCCAAACTCCCGTTCGATATCTTCCAGGGAAATATCGGTGTCTTCCACCGTATCGTGCAGGAGAGCGCAGATCGTGGAACGCACGCCCAGCCCGATCTCTTCCACGCAGATCTTGGCCACGGCCAGGGGATGAAGGATATAGGGCTCGCCGCTTTTCCGCCGCATGGTCTTATGCGCTTCGGCAGCCATTTCAAAGGCATTCCTCAGCAAGTCCTTGTCACCAGGCTTGATCTTAGCTTTCAATGACCGCAAAAGTGAACGATACTCCCTGAGAATCAACTTCCTCTCCTGCTCCTCATTCAGATTATACTTGGGCGTCTGCGCAATTGTCTCCATCCGTGTAGTTATAACAACGAATTTACGAAAAAGCGGCCTTTTTCTTTCATTGAAAAGGCCTACATTTGCAACCCGTTTCGAAGCAGCAGTGGAGCGGTTTTGAGCCAGTCACCTGGCCCGGGCTGTAAAAACTGCACTTCCGGAATACCGGATGTGGTGAAATTGGTAGACACGTCAGACTTAGGATCTGATGCCGCAAGGTGTGGGGGTTCGAGTCCCTCCATCCGGACAAAACAAGGTTTAAAAGTCAAAATTCAAAAGTAAAAAATCAAAAAAGCGTTCTTTTTTACTTTTTGCTTTTGAATTTTGACTTTTCGGCTCTCTTAAACTTCTTAACGCGCAATTATGGCTACAGTTACCAAAGAAAACATCGGCTTACTCCACGAGAAGCTGACCGTGAAGCTGGAAAAACAGGATTACCTTCCTTCTTTCGAAAAAGCCCTTAAAGATTATAGCAAAAAAGCCAATATACCCGGCTTCCGTAAAGGCATGGTCCCCGCCGGATTGATCAAAAAAATGTATGGCCCTTCCCTGTTCACAGATGAAGTGCTCCGTTCTGTTGACCGCGAACTGATCGGCTATCTGCAAAATGACAAGCTGGATATTTTTGCCCAACCGCTGCCACTGGATGCCGATATCCGCCAGTTGGACGTGAACAATCCCGCTGATTATACTTTTCATTTTGAAGTGGGCATGAAGCCTGAGTTTACTCTGTCTGACCTTGGGAGTGCAAAAATTGACCGCTTTGTGGTGGACGTAACAGATGAAATGATCAATAACGAGATCGCCCGTTTGCAAAACCGCTATGGCAACATGCAGGATCAAAGTTCTGTAGCCACAGAGGAAAATGTGCTGAACGTAGTATTCTCTGAAGTAGATGAGAATGCCAACGAGGTAGAAGGCGGAATCCATAAGGACAATTCATTGCTGGTAAAATATTTCAAAGAAGATTTCCGCCCCAACCTGATCGGGAAAAATGTGAACGATTTTGTGGTGGTGGAACTGAAAAAAGCATTCGACGAAAAAGAACTCGATTTCATCCTGAGTGATCTTGGTCTTGACAAAAATGATCCTGCTTCTGCAGAGAAACATTTCAGGATACAGATCACCAAGATCGGCCTGCTGGAAAAAAGAGAACTGAATGAAGAATTCTTCAACCAGCTTTATCCGAATGGCGATGTAAAATCAGAGGCCGATTTCCGCAATAAGATCAAGGAAGAAATACAGGCTTACTGGAACAGCCAGGCAAGGAACCAGATCCATGACCAGTTGTTTCACCAACTGACTGACCACACTTCCATCAAATTCCCTGAAAGCTTTTTGAAGAAATGGATCAAAACACAGGGATCAGAAGGAGAAGGTGCTGAAAAAACAGACGAGCAGGTAGAAAAAGAATTCCCCACTTTCCTGAACCAGTTGAAATGGACACTGATCACTGATAAAATCGTGCAGGAAAACGGCGTTCAGGTAAGCCCTGATGAGATCCGTGAATTTGCCAAACAGCAATTACTCGGCTATATGGGCGGTATGGGTGCAGGTGTGGAAGATCAACCCTGGGTAAGTGATTATATTGAAAAGATGATGAAAGACCGCAAGTATGTGGAAGATGCATACAACCGCATCCAGACACAGAAAGTGTTTGAATGGGCTGAAACAAAGATCAATCCTACCGATAAACCAATAAGTGCAGAAGACTTTACGAAAATGGTAGAGGATCATCAGCACCACCATCACCATTAACAGAATAGAATTGAATAATAAAAAAGCCTTCTTAATCAGAGGGCTTTTTTATTATTCACTGCTTCCCCTTTTCTTCTTTTTTGAATACAACAATTTTGCCTGCTGCACCAGGGTCACAAATTCCGATTGATTAATATCATTCAGGTTGGCTGTCGTGTTGGCCAGCAAAACAAGTTCATTCCAGTTAAGCACTTTGGCAAGAGAAGCAGCCCTGAGCAGGGAGCCAAACATGGCCACTGTAGCAGAAAACCGGTAGCACTGTTCCAGCTTTTCGAAAGGCTCGAAATTGTAATAGCTGTTATGAACGAACTCCCTGGTTATGGTATCATGCGGCAGGTTGTACCGTAATTTTAACTGCGCCAGTTTTTCAATCGTTATCGTATCCGTGCGTGGCATTGGTTCCAGTTCAAAGATCCCCATCATGGAATAGCCTGATCCTATTTCACCACCTTCAATCGCTGCCAGGGTATCGCTTAAAGCACCGGCCTTATTATCAAAACCGATCAGCTTGTATTGCTTTACATAATGAGGGTTGAACTCTACGTTGAGATAAGCATCGTCAGCAACAGCATACAATGTTTGTGTAAACTCTTTCAGCAACACTTTCTCTGCTTCACTGAAATTATCGAGATAAGCAAAATTGCCATTTCCTTTCCGCGCCAGTGTCTGGATCTTGGAGTCTTTATAGTTGCCCATTCCTACTCCCAGGCAGGTAAGATAAATTCCCGACTGACGATGCTGGGAGATCAATTCATCCAACTCTGTTTCTGTACGCAGTCCTACATTAAAATCGCCATCCGTAGCCAGTATCACACGATTGTTGCCGCCGGGAATAAAATGTTTTTTGGCCACACTGTAAGCCAGTTTCACTCCCGATTCACCCGGTGTGGTACCGCCGGGCGTAAGTTCATCGATCGCTTTATAGATCTTTTCTTTTTCTGCTCCGCTGGTGCTGTTGAGCATAATGCCTGTTACACCTCCATATACCACAATAGCCACTGAATCTTTCTCCCGCAGGTTATTGACCAGCATGCGGAAGGCTGATTTAAGCAAGGGCAGCCGGTTGGTCATATCCATCGAACCTGATACATCAATCAGGAATACCAGGTTGCTGGGTGGCAGTGTATCAAGGTTAAGCTTGCGGGCGGAAAGATTGATATAGAATAATTGGTTATTGGAGTTCCAGGGACAATTGGTCAGTTTGGTTTGAATCGCAAACAGGTCTTTCTCCTTTGGCTGCGTATAATTAAGGTTAAAATAATTCAGCATCTCTTCCACCCTCACTGCATCAGGCGGCACAATGGAGCTTTGCGTGATAAAGCGGCGGATATTACTGTAAGAAGCCCGGTCCACATTCAGTGACACACCAGTGGAGGGATACTTCTGCGCATTCACAAAATGATTCTCTACAATGCTTACATAAGTTTCATCACCCGCAAACCATTTCCGGTGATCTTCTTTGAACATACCCTTGGTAAGCGAAAGCAATTTGTAGGGCCTTGCAGAATTGGCTGCTGCGGGCATTAATTTCAACCGGACTGAAAGAAAATCACTGGCATTGGCTACTACTCTTTCGGGCTTATACCCCGTCAATGAAAACTGGAAAGTATCTATAAGAGCATTAGTAGTGATACCGAAAGTGCCGGTAGTGCCGCTTTTATAAATATAACCGGTGCGGGGCTGCAGGATCACCACATTTTGCAAGGCATTGCCCGATTCATCTTTTACTTCGCCACGGAGATAGTATTGCTGGCCGAAAACAGATGAACCAACACTCCAGATCAGGTAGAATAATATGGAAGTTGTGGCTTTCAATCGGATATATTAACCCCTAAAATATAAAAAATACACAAATAGCACGAATATGGCATGTTGATGCAAATTATGCTTAAACAGGCACAGGTATTCCGTCTTCTTGTAGTACTTCGCCAGAAGATTATACCAATTGATAGATTTCCTTCAGGTTACGGCCCAGTCCATCATAGTCGAGCCCATAGCCGACTACAAATTTGTTGGGTATCTCGAATCCGGTGTATCCAAGGGTCAGCGGGTATTCGGTGGCTTCGGGTTTATGGAGCAGGGTGGCGATCTGAAGCGATTTGGGTTGCTGGTGCATCAGCCGGGGTAAAAAATGATGCAGGGTCTTTCCGGTGTCCACGATGTCTTCCACAATGATCACATCTTTGCCAAACAGGTCTTCATCAAGCCCGATGGTAGTGAGCACATTTCCGGTTGACTGGGTGCCTTTGTAAGATGCCAGCTTGATAAAACAAATATCAGCATCCACAGTAAGGTGTTTGAAAAGATCGGAGGCAAACATGAACGAGCCATTGAGAATGGCTACGAAATAAGGCCGTTTTCCTTTGTAATCGGCATTGATCCTCTCCGCCAGTTCCTTTACACGTTGCTGGATAAGCTCTTCCGGAAGATAGGTTTCAAAAGTCTTATCATGTACTTTGATCAAAGCCATCAGGATGCAGTTTCGTTTTAATTAGTTCCCTGGTTATCTCTTTTCGCCAGCCTGGGCACTGAAGGAGCGGCACCACGGAGATATAGTTTTTCCCCGATCGCCGGCCTCATATATTCCTTGAGCTGGTTGTATTCCAGTAAAGATTCCAGTCGTATCGCTTCCAATTGGGCAATATCCCGCAGCGTTTCTCCTGCACGCACAATATGGAATTCATTATTGCCTGTTCTTCTTTTACGTTGCAGGTATACCAGTTGATCGTTTGGTAAAGCTTCTACCTGCTTCATTTCATTGAACTCAAACAAACGGTTAAGCGGTACATTATATTGTTGCGCAATCACCAGTACAGGTGTGCCTTTGCTTCCAAATATCACACGGGTCTCATTTATTCTGAATTCACCGGAGGGATAAACAACAGCAGGAGCCTCTTCAGCAGCAATTCCGGTATCTGCATCCCCATCAGCAACTGTATCTGCTGTTTGACCATCAGGTTGTTTGGCGGCAATAGCTATATCTTCCCTTTGCATTTTGCCCATTGCGATCAGGCTGTAATCCTGCAAGTGATAATCTTCGATAAGCCGGATAATGATCACCGGGTATTTGGGATTGGTGGCATAGCCGGCTTTCTTAAGCCCATAAGCCCAGGCTGAATAATCCAATGGATCGAGGTTGAACAAAGAAGCATAACGTGGGCTGTTCTTTAAAAAATTGGAATGATCGCGGTAAGAATCCTCTGCCTTAGGGTATTTGCGGAAGCACTCGCCGCGCGCATCATCATCATGCGAAACGGATTCGCCTGCCCAGTTGGATTTACATTTAATGCCAAAATGATTATTGGATTTCTGCACCAGCACGCTGGTCCCGGCCATGGTCTCGTGTATGCCTTGTGCAAGCTTGATGGAAGCCGGAACACCGGTCCTCTGCATTTCTTCAATAGCCAGTTCTTTGTAGGCATCAATGTATTGTTTCACAATTGCAGCATCCTGCGCTTTTACAATGAACGTGAACGCAAGCAGCCCTGCAATTAAAACAATGCGCATTTTGTTCATGAATATCTTTTTATCACAATTTTCTTATCAGGTACAGGCCATCCCGGAGGGTGACCATCATCTTATCAATATCTTTTCTTTCCAGAACCATTTCATTAAAAGCCTGGATGGCTTTAGCATTCTTTCCTTTTGCCGGATTGGCCAGCACTTCGCCATGAAAGAAAATATTATCTGCTAAGATAAACCCGTTTTGGCGCAATTTGGGAAAAACCAATTCAAAATATTCTATATAAGAAACCTTATCGGCATCAATAAACACAAGATCCCAGGTTTCATTCAGAGTAGGGATCACTTCTTTGGCAGAGCCGGTGTGTTGAATGATCTTATGACGCAGTAAAGAGCGGTTGAAATATCCCTGCGCGAGAGTTGCATCGCTTTCCCTTAATTCAATGGTATGCAACTGGCCATCGGGTTCCAGTCCTTTTGCAAGGCATAAAGCACTGTAACCGGTGAAAGTACCGATCTCCAGGATGCGGCGCGGACGGACCATGCGGCTCACCATTTCCAGGAATTTTCCCTGCAGGTGACCGCTCAGCATCTGGGGATCTGCATGATGATGAAGGGTATACTCAGCTATCTCATGCAGAAGCTCGTCCTCAGGAGAGGAGAACTTTTCTGCATACGTCTGTACATCCGGGTTAATGAGGTCCACGTTCTTGCTTTTTGCAAAGGTAGCCCCGTTAAGCGGTTCTTTATGCGGAGGCTTCCTGTTTTTTGGAAACAAGCATCAAACCAATGAATGTTAATAAGCCATTAATGATCAGCAGCTCAAGGCCTATTTCAAATGAGCCCACTATCTTTTGCTGGTATTTCTCAAGCAGATAACAGAGTAAAGGCGCTATGATGCAAACAAGCGGTACCCATTTATCAACCACCTGCCTTTTGGTGATGATGCCGAAAGTGAATAACCCAAGCAAAGGCCCATAAGTATATGCAGCTACTTTAAGTATCACATTGATCATGCTCGGGTTGTTCACCTCATTAAATACCATTACGAAAATGAGAAAGATGCCTGCGAAAACAAGATGCACACGCTGGCGCACTTTTTTCTTCTGCTGGTCTGTCCATTCCTTCTTTCTCTGCATGCCAATGATATCAATGCAGAAAGAAGAAGTAAGTGCGGTGATGGCTCCATCAGCACTGGGGAATAAGGCAGAGATCAGGGCGATAATGAAAATGACAGATACTACAGGTGGCATATGTTCCAACGCTATTATGGGGAACAGCTTATCAGCCGATGCATTCTTTCCGTCGAGCATAAAGCGGGTTACCTCCTTACCGCCTTCAATCGTGGTCACATAGTGTGCGCCAAGGCTTTCAGCATAAGTAAACAATAAGCCGCCCAGTACCAGGAACAGCAGGATCACAAACAACATGATCACGGAAAGCGTGATCACATTCTTTTGCGAATCCTTTAGCGTCTTAACCGAAATATTTTTCTGCATCATTTCCTGGTCCATGCCGGTCATGGTAATAGTAATAAATGCACCGGCCAGTATTTGTTTCAGGAAAAACAGTTTACTGTTAGGATCTGTAAAGAATATTTTGGAATAGCCTCTTTCACCCATCTCCGTTAATGCAGATCCAAGGCTGGTGTCCATCGCATTTAATATATAGACCACACAAACCACGAGACCGGTGAGCATGAAAGTGGTTTGCAGGGTATCTGTAAACACAATTGTTTTTACACCTCCTTCATAGGTATACACCAGGATCATGATCAGGATGATCAAAGTGGTAAGCCAGAAGGGAACACCAAAACTGGAAAGGATCGCATCCTGCAAAATTTTTACCACCAGATAAAGCCGTGCGGTTGCTCCCAGGGTCCTTGACAGGATAAAAAAGGAGGCACCGGTCTTATATGATTTAAAGCCCAGCCTTGTTTGCAGGTAGTTATAAATGGACGTAAGATTGAGTTTGTAATACAGGGGCAGCAATACGTAGGCGATCGTTACATACCCGATCAGGTATCCGATCATTATCTGGAAATAAGCAAACGATTCTTTGCCTACGCCGCCAGGTACGCTTACAAAGGTGACGCCGGAGAGCGAAGTTCCGATCATCCCGAAGGCTACCAGCATCCAGTTACTGTTGCGGTTGCCGATAAAAAAGGAATCATTGTTGGAGTTTCGGGAAGTGTACCAGGCTACTATCAGCAAGAGAACAAAATATCCTATAACAAAAGAAAATAACAATCCGGCGGACATATTTCAATTTTTAGTGAACCCTTGTTGTGGGTTAAAGATTTTTTGAAGGTAAACAAATTTGTATTCCCTTTGCGCCTGAAATTTATTTGTTATGCCTATCAGATCTCTTGCTGTTTTTTGCGGGTCCAAAACGGGGAATAATCCGTTGTTTCTTCAGCATGCTTCAGAGTTGGGTCAGCTTTGCGCCAGTCATGGCATCCGGGTGATCTATGGCGGGGGCAGTGTCGGCATCATGGGTGCTATTGCCGATGAAACCATGCGTCATGGAGGAGCGGTTACCGGCGTTATTCCCCAGGTGCTGGTTGATTGGGAGCGGCAACATAACCATCTTTCCCAATTGCTGGTGGTAGATAATATGCATACGCGCAAAAAGAAAATGTATGACCTCTGCGATGCAGCCGTGGTGCTTCCCGGTGGGTTTGGGACCCTGGATGAGCTATTTGAGATGGTGACCTGGAATCAGCTCTCCATTCACGATAAACTCATCTTTATCCTCAATTCAGGAGGTTTTTACAAACACCTTATCGCGCATATCAAACAAATGCAGGAGGAAGGCTTTCTTTATGAAGAAGCTCAAAAGCGTTTAATAGTGCTGAACGAACCTTCAGAGCTCATCGAAAGGATCATGCATTAACGGTACCTGCCCTGGAACAAACCGATATTCACACCAGCCCTTACGATCGGCACCATATCCACGCGGGGTTTTGCTGATGGGTTGGAGGGGTTATACGACACATCCACGTATGGAGAATTTTCATTCTTCAACACATCAAACAATACGGAAATATAAAAGAATGAAGTGGAACCAGGCTGCCTGCCGGAAGCAAAGCCACCACCAAGAAGCAGGGAACCTGCGTTCTCATTATTCTTATATGCAGTGTAGCTGGTGCTGCCGGGAGCAGGTGTATACTTCACCGTGCTGAAGTTTTGCTCATATTGCGCCTGCACAAACAAAAAACTGACAGGATACAGACGGGTGAACACACCCGGGCCAAAAACCGATTGCCTCAACTTGTCATCATACTGGATATAATCCTTGGTGCTGCTATGCACATAGTTGAATACAAGACCTGCATCCACCCATTCAGCCAGTTTATACCCAAATATTGGATTGGCGCCTAATATGGTTTGCCCGTTAAAGAATGACACCGTTACACTACCTCCTGTAAAAAGATTTTCCTTTTTAAAGCCTTTCTCTTCCTGGCCTTCATCCTGCGCGCTGGCCGATACCGCAACAAGCGATAATGCTATTACGAGATAAGCGATTCTCTTCATCTTTGTGGTTTTATCAGTTTATCAAAATTATTCCTGGGATCATTGCAGTTGACTGATCACTTTTTCTTTCCGCGGCATGGCCGGCAACATAAACCCGATCAACACGGCCGCATACACCTGGAACACAAAATTACCGGTCAGCAAAGAAAGAATGATGCAAAATATAATAGGCAATTCAGTGATGGCAAGATAAACGATTAACGATGTGCGGTACATCGTTAATTTCCCTTCCAGCGGATTTAGGGAAGTTTTAGCAGTTTCCACTCCCCTGGCAAACTGCTGCCTGCCCCATATAGAGCAGGCAAAAGAGAAGATCGCCGCACCACCCAGCAGCCAGCTATAATAGGTTTTTATTCCCGGCGCCAAAGGTCCGTGGGACTGGCTGAACACAATAGCTCCCAGCAAAAACAGTAAAGCGGCTGTTGTAATGCTGACAAAAACAATCTGCATTGCTTTCAGCTCCTGTTGTTCTTTTGCTGATAACTCTGTTATGCCCATGCATCAAAAATTTTCCTCGCTGTAAAAATCGGGAAAAAAACTTAGATCAATATGCTTTAAACGAGGGGCACATCGATTCACGGCGGTTACCCTTGTATTGATCAAACATCCCTTCTTTTACAAGAGAGAGTTCAAAAGCACCGCGGCTGTTGTTATAATTTTTGAGGGTTGAAATAGTAGCATCATAAGTAAACGTGAACACGAAATCCTTATACCCAAGACCCACCATGGGAATGATCGCATCACTGCTCCTGTAATAAAGGCCGCCGATCAGGATGTTCTCGCCATCACCGGAAAGATTGTAGCGGGCATTGGCACCTATCAGCCATTCATACGATTTTGTTTGCAAGGAAAAATAACTATTGGGATTGATGATCCATTGATCATTCAGTTTAAAGCTGCCGTTGATAAAGGCTGTATGCCGCATTGGAATACGGTTGCTGATCCCCGGCTGTTCATCAAAAAAAGATTCACGCGGCCGGTTAATATGCATAGTAGAGAAGCCTATGTTCACATAAGTCCGGTCGTCAGGGAAATAAGCATAATTCAACCCTGCCTGTATATCCAGGTAGCTGATATTGTTGGAAGCAAGTGCTACGCTTGTGGGAAGATGGTTATCAAAAAAATGGCCATCGAACTGATCAGGGAATTTAAGATTGGTGACATTGATCTGCTTGTTGGACCAGCCTACATTAAAGCCGAGACTCAGCAGGCTTCCGAGGTTAAGCATCTGGTGATATGCTACAGATCCGTACACTTTCGTGGAAGTAAGATTTCCACTGCCGGCCACATCACGCAGGATCACACCCCCAATGCCCATCCAGCCGTTATCTTCATTCCGCATCACCTGCACATCTCCAAAAGCACTAAAGGTCTTATAGGGGACGGACATGATCGCCGACCATTGATTCCTGAAATTGGCACCTATCCTGTAATCCCCTTCGGGAATAAATCCTGTATTGGCCGGATTGGTTACAAGCGGCGAATTCATGAACTGGGAAAAGTGCAGGTCCTGCCCTATAACAGCCGGAGCCAGACAGCATCCTATGACTGCAAACATCGCTATTCTCTTGATTTCCTTCATGTCTGTTCCTCCTTTTCCCGGTTATGACTATCTCAACTGGCCGGATCTTTTATTTGTAATGGTTTTACCCATGAGTTTTAATCTTCCCTATCTGATCAATGTGATATCGCCTTTGCGGCTGGCTTTTGTGCCATCAAAAAATTCCACCTCCAATGTATATGCATATACATCCATTGGCTGTACCACTCCTTTCACGCGGCCATCCCACCCTTGCAGCCGGTTGGCTGTTTCAAACACTTTTTGCCCCCACCGGTTCCAGATGATGAATTTCA
The DNA here is from genome assembly GCA_036262095.1 of Chitinophagaceae bacterium. Lineage (GTDB taxonomy): Bacteria > Bacteroidota > Bacteroidia > Chitinophagales > Chitinophagaceae > Terrimonas_A. The sequence continues at coordinate 36,413 of DATAJQ010000010.1, forward strand.
TCTTTGCAATACCAAAACCTCTTACCATTACTATGCTGTTCACGTCACCGCTATTGGGCGTAAAGGCATTGGGCACATCCAGTGCAGGCACTATCAGTGTGCTCACATCCATGCATAATGTATCAGTACAACCAAGTTCATTAAAGGCGACCAGGCAGGCATTGAATGTGCCGGTAGAGTTGTACTGGTGCGTCACATTTGCCCGGGATGTAGTAACCAGTGTATCGCCATCACCAAATATCCATTTAAAGCTGACTGCATTGGCCGAAGAAAGATTGGTAAATACATTCGGGGTATTCACTACAGGGGCTACCGGTGTGTAACTGAAATTGGCTGTAGGTTTATCATACACTATAATGGTGTACCTGAATGTATCTGTTTTATTACAGGTGTTCGGGTCATTTGCCACCAGCATCACCTGATATGTACCTGGCAAAGCATATTCGTGTGTAGGATTGGCCTCAGTGGAAGTATTATTGGGACCGGAACCAGGATCGCCAAAGTCCCATTCAAAACTAATACCACCTACTGATGTATTGGTGAATACAGCCGTGTAAGGTGCGCAGCCTGTAGGTGGTGTTTCAAATAATGCATCTACATTCGCCGCTACGCGGATCACTGTGTCCAGTATTTCCGGGTTATTACAATAGTTGGTATCGTTTAATATTAGTTGTACGGTATAAGAGCCTGGCGCAGGAAAAGTATGCGGAATACTGTTCAGGCCAGCCACCACCCTTGGGCTGCCATCGCCAAAATCCCATATAAACGATGTATCTGTAAAAGGTTTGCTGGGGTCGGTGGTAGAGTTATTATTGAATTGATAATCCAGCGCCGTACATGCCCCGATCTTATCAAAGCTCATTGCCATATTAGCCCGCAGATCACCAACACGGATATGTATATAAGAAGTGTCCCTTTCATTACAGCTATTGGGATCGATAGCGATCAGCATTACCCGGTAAGTGCCCACTGTCATGAATGTATGACTTTGAGTATATCCTGTAGCTGCAGGCAAAGGCCCTACATCACCCGAACCATCGCCGAAGTTCCAGATATATTGCTGGGCATTCCTGATACGGTCGGTAAAATCCACTTTAAGCGGGAAACAACCTGCTGTATCATTGGGTACGCCATCAATTGCAGCTCCGACAAGAGAGCCTACACCGGCGAGATTGAACGCCATTTTTATCATACCAAGGTTACAGCCATCCGGTAAAGCTCCATTCACAGGCCCCCATACACCAGGTGTTACAGGAAAAACGGCTTCGCCTCCGCAATTGGCGCACACTCCCTGGTATATCACACCGTTTGGATCAAAACGGCTGGTACCTCCATCCACGTGATCTCCATACCGGCCTCCATTCTGGCCAAAGAAGCTTGCATATAAACGGCCTGTTGCATTACGCTGTAAAACGAAGAAATAAAAATCATGTCCATCCGTGGTCGGCTTATATGCATCCGGTGTAACACCCAAACCACTTGTGCCTGCACTATGGTAAACATTGGCCTGGTCATTAGCACCACCCCAGCCGGAAACATAAACATTCTCGCAACGATCCACCAGGAATGCAGTCGGCGATATATCCGGTGTTGTTTGCCCTTTTCCAAATACAGTACTGTACACATACGCTGAAAGATCGGGTTGCAGTTTGGCAATAAACTGCTTGCCATTCGCTTCTGAATAAGTTGCATTCATTACAGGCCAGGCACCTTCAGTTTGACCGGTAATGTAAGGGAACCCCAGCCGGTCAAATTTTATTCCATATATCTGATCAGCATTCACCGTTCCCGCATAAGTGGAACGGATCAGGGTGCTTCCGTTATTACTTATTTGTGCAATGAACCCATCAATACTGCTATCATCAGAAGTACCCGGGTGAAAGTCCGGCCCCAGTGTTCCTGCTTTGTTGCCGGGGAAATCGCTGCTCTGAGTGCCTCCTGCTACATATATATCACCGGAAGGAGAAAGATTCAATACATAGGCAGCATCATTCTTGCTGCCGCCCAGATAGCTTGAAAATAACAGTACGCTCAGGTCAGGATTAAGCTTCAGCACCACTCCATCCTGTCCATCGCTGCTTGGGCGGGTTGAACCGGGATTACCAGAGTTTGGTTGAAAAACGCCAGGTGTAGTAGGGAATTTGGCTTGAGGATCGGAGCTGTTGGATTGGGTACAGGAAGCCACATAAATATTGCCGGCGCCATCCAGTATTACTTCACTGCGGCCGTCATCACCATAATTTCGCTGAAGCGATTGAGTGCCGCCGCGGGAAGCCGCAATATTCACTCCGTCATTACCACGGCCGCCGATCTTTACAGAGCCGATAATGTCGGAACCGGTCGCATTCAGCTTTGTAACTACGATATCATAACCGCCACCACTTCCGATTTGCCGGCTTTTGGGATAGTTGGCCGAGCTTGACCTGCCAGCCAATACCAGGTTGCCCTGCGGATCACAGAAAAGACTGTGGGGTTGCTCGTTGCCACTGCCGCCAATATAAGTTGCATAAAGGCGGTTGGTACCATCCGATGATAACTTAATGATGCCGATATCGATCGGCAGATCGCCGGCACTATTATCACCTCCCTGAAAAACAGTCTGAAAAGCACCAGGTGATACCGGAAAAGAACCTCCGCTGAATACAATACCGCCACCAAAAAAACTTCCATCAGGCCCATATGTAGCAGTAAACCCCCAATTGGTAGCAGTGCTGCCGGAAAGCGAGCAAAAGATCAGTGTAGGGTCAATGATCAATGTAGCAGATGGATCATATCCTTTTACATCAAATCGCACCACATTATCTTTCACTACATATTTGCAGCTTACATCAGAACGGCCTTTGGCGTTCGACTGATAGGTATAAGGGTAAGATTCTTTCTTTTCGCCAACAGAAGTGCTGAGCACAAGCTCTTTATTTTTTACCTGGATCTTATCTATTCCATTATAACGAAGGGCGATCTTGCTGATATCGGCACCTGGCTTTGCAATGATATCATACTTCAAGGAGCCATTATAGGTATAATAGCGTACATCCACATTGGGGTACACGTCCTGCAGCGTAATAGCCTGGTACAGGCGGCAATCGCGTCCCCATTTGGAAGGATCATCACCAATGAAGTAATTATTGACGGATGCCGTTTTCATTTTATCCGGTATCACCTGCATTTTGGGGGATGCTCCAATAAAATCAACATCCCATGCATGGGAGCGTAGTATTATTTTATTGGAATTGGCAGAGCGCTGTGTTCCTCCATGCGAATCACCATGCATCATGGATTGAACAGCTTCAAAATCCTGCTGATTATGTTGTAAAATGGTGAAGCCTGTAGATCGGATAAATACTGCTCCTGCATTCACGTCTCCTTTAAACTTAACGCGGCTGTCCCACTGTCCTTTATTCTCCACAAACTCAATGTTATCATAGTTCTGCGCTACAATGTCAAGACTGATGGCCAGCATTAGTACAACGACTATAAAAGGTTTCTGCATCAACATCGTTCTATTAAAATACACAATAATTCTGGTTAAAAACTGGAAACTTATGTTAAGATATCTTACTCCATGCCATCTTTCCTTTTTGCTGAAGCAGGAAGCTTTTTAGCCGCAAATTGTCTGCCGAAACAAGTTCCGGGTCCTCTTCGAGTAGTTCTGCTACCAGCAGCCGGGCTGCTTCCACCAAAGGGCGGTCTTCCACGATATTTGCCAGCTTGAAATTCAACATACCGCTTTGCCGGGTGCCTTCAATGTCGCCGGGCCCTCTCAGCTCAAGGTCTTTTTCTGCTATTTCAAAGCCATTATTCGTGGACGTCAGTATCTTGATGCGCTCGCGGGCATCATTACCCAATTTTGAACCCGATAAAAGTATGCAATAGCTTTTTTCGGCTCCCCGGCCAACCCTTCCCCTCAACTGGTGCAATTGTGACAATCCGAATTTTTCGCTGCTTTCGATCACCATCACAGAAGCATTGGGCACATTCACCCCCACTTCTATCACTGTGGTAGATACCATGATCTGAGTATCTCCCTCAACAAATCGTTGCATGTTTTGTTCTTTTTGTTCGGCAGGCTGTTTGCCATGCACCATACTGATCCAGTATTTGGGTTCCGGAAAATATCCTTTCACTGTTTCATACCCCCGCATCAGGTTCTCATAGTCCAGCTTATCGCTTTCTTCAATCAGGGGGAAAATGATATATACCTGGCGTCCTTTGTCAATTTCGGCACGCAGGAAGCTCATTACCTGGCTTCTTTGTGTTTCATAGCGATGTACGGTGGTAATTGGTTGCCTGCCGGGCGGTAATTCATCAATCACACTGTAATCAAGGTCTCCATAAGCCGTCATGGCCAGGGTACGGGGGATCGGGGTTGCCGTCATCACCAGCACATGCGGTGGTATTTCTGCTTTTTCCCAGAGCCTGGCACGCTGAGCCACTCCAAAGCGGTGCTGCTCATCGATGATCACCATTCCCAGCCGCTGAAACTGCACTACTTCTTCAATTACAGCATGTGTGCCGATCAGTATCTCCAATGTTCCTTCCGCCAGTTTTTTAGCCATTTTTTTGCGGGCGGCTGTTTTGGTGGAGCCGGTCAGCAATTCCACTTCCACCGGCATTTCTTTTAATAACGAACTGATGGTGGCAAAATGTTGTTTGGCCAGGATCTCTGTTGGTGCCATCAGGCAGGCCTGGTATCCGTTGTCGATCGCGAGCAGCATGGTGAGCAGTGCCACAATGGTTTTACCGCTGCCCACGTCACCTTGCAGCAAACGGTTCATTTGCTTGCCGGAGCCTGTATCAGTCCTGATCTCCCGCAACACCCTTTTTTGTGCGCCGGTCAACTCAAAAGGAAGATATTGCTTATAAAATGTATTGAACTGATCACCGACCTTGTCAAATACCACTCCTTTGGAAAACCGGTGGCGGCGCGATCGGAGAAGGTTCATTCTTAATTGTGCCAGGAAGAGTTCTTCCAGCTTCAGCCGTTTCACTGCTTCCTGATGCTGAGCGGCTGTGGCGGGAAAATGGATCTGGCGGAAAGCCTGATAACGACCCATTAGCTTCAATTTGCTGATAACAGTATCGGGCAGGTTTTCCGGTATGTCTTTTTCATGCAATTGGCCGAGAAGCGCCTGTGTGAGCCTGGCGATCTGCCGGCCACCCAAACTGCGGGCCTTTAATTTTTCAGTGGCAGGATATACTGGTTCCAGGAATTCCCTGCCTTCTTTTTTTTCCGGTGTCCAGGGCTCTGTTTCGGGGTGAACTATCTGCGGGGTTTGCTGAAAAAAACTAAGACGGCCATATACGAGGTATGACTGGTCCGGTAATAATGTTTTCTGTATCCAGTTGATCCCCTGAAACCAAACCAGCTCCATGCTTCCCGTGGCATCTTTTACCTGGGCTACCAGTCTTTTGCCCCTGCCTTCACCTATCACATCGAGGCGTATCAATTTAACAGCGACCTGCACAAATTCCATGGCAGGTGTGATCTCCTGTATGAGATTCACCTTTGTTTTATCGACATGCCGGTAGGGAAAATGCTCGAGCAGGTCACGGAAAGTGAAAATATTCAATTCCTTTTTCAGCAATTCTGCCCGTTGAGGTCCCACACCTTTCAGATATTCGATCGGACTGGCTAATATGGCCGGTGAAGAAGAGATAAAAACAGTTTTGGCAAAAATAACGGAATCAGGTTAAGCTGCTTGGTTACAGTATCTTAACAAAAAACTAAAGACGCCGTTTTTTTTCCCGTAATTTTTCAGAAAAAAACCAGCTTAGCACAATAAAAATCCTATTGCGCTTTATTTTATTTCCTACTATTTTGCAGCTTTAGAACCAATAACCTATTAGAAACCCGGTCTGAATGAATAACCAACTCTACCTGCTGCAGGTCTACCTGCCATTGCTGGATTATAAATTCCCTTTACTGAGTTTTGTTACGGCTTTTATTGTTACGCTGCTCAGCATCCCGCCACTTATTGCCCTCATTAACCGCTATAAGCTTTATGATGTTCCCAATGCACGCAAACTGCATCAATCGCCTGTGCCCACGATGGGAGGCATTGCTATTGCAGCAGGCATGGGTATGTCTATTTTATTATGGTTGCCGCTCCATGCCGAACCGGCGCAGGTGGCTTTCCTCTTTGCGGTGATGGCGCTGTTGATCATCGGGGTGATGGATGACCTGAAAGACCTGTCTGCCAAATATAAATTCGCTGTTCAATTCGCCATTGCCGCGCTGATTGCGCTCTCGGGCGTGAGGATCACTTCTTTCAATGGCCTGTTTGGGATTGAAACATTGCCCCTGTACAGCCAGTATTTTTTTACCATCCTGGCCATTGCAGGCATTACCAACGCCTTCAACCTGGTGGATGGGATCGATGGGCTGGCAGGTGGGTTGGCTTTTATGAGCCTGATCACCCTGGGGCTTTTCCTCAACCTCAGCGGAGATGTAAATACGGCTTTGATCGCTTTCGCACTTGCAGGAGGAGTATTAGCATTTCTGTACTTTAATTTCAACCCGGCACGGATATTCATGGGCGATACCGGCTCGCTGGTCATAGGTTTTATCATCGCTGTCTTATGTATCCGTCTGCTGCAGGTAAATACATTTGCCGATCATCCTGTATTGCCCAATGCTCCGGTGTTTGTATTAGGCATCGTGCTGGTGCCGGTGTTTGACACGTTGCGTGTATTCACTTTACGTACCTGGAGAGGTGGCTCGCCTTTCATGGCCGACCGTACGCATATTCATCACCTGCTTACGAATAATGGATTCAGTCATGTATTCTCTGTTCGGGTGATCTGTTTTGTTCATGCACTGGTGCTGATAGAAGTATTCCTGTTGCGGAATATAAAACAGGAGTATACATTATTACTGCTCACTGGTCTTATGCTATTGGTCTCATTCGTATTAAAAAAGAGCGGCAGCTTTCTCCGGTTTTATAACAAAAACAAAAGCAGCATTATTCATGAAAAGGGTGCATGAATAAGATCCATGCACCCTGTTTATCTCCAGCAACTCATTTATTACTTGCTTGCAATAAATACCAGGAACTGATTTTGGAGGAAATAAAAATCGTCTGGCAGTTGATAGGGTTGCAATGCTTTGGCAATGATGTCTTCCACTGTTTTTCTGCTGTTGTTGTCCATGGCAGCAGCAGCAGGGCCAGTACCCATAAAGCTTTTAATACCATCTGAAAGGTTTGCATAAAGGAATGGACAGTTTACTGTCGTTTTAAATTCAAGATTCAGCCCGTTCTTCTTCAACGTATTTTCAATCTTCCCATCTTCAGAAAGGGCAAAGGGGCCGGGAGTGCCTGGCGGTGGCGGTGGCAATAGGGTCCCGATCGCTTTTAATACATTGGTAGCATCACTGAACCCGGGTTTGTCCCAGATGCCGATCACCAGTTTCCCGCCTGGTTTTAAAACACGTTTTGCTTCTACCAGTGCTTTTTCAAAATCACCGGCATATTGAAGCGAGTTGAAACCCGTCACCACATGAAAAGTATCTTCTACAAATGGTAATGCTTCAAGGTCTTCTTCAAGGAAGTTGTTTTGCGGATTGCGTTGCTTGGCCACTTCCAGCAAACCGGGTGCTGCATCAACGCCTACCACCTGCGCGCCGGCCTGTATGGCCATGTAGCTGAAGAGGCCTGAACCGCATCCGGCATCCAATAATAATTTGTCGCTCGATAATTCCAACTGCTCCAGCACTTTCCTGTACATCGGCAGAAACCAGGGTTCAAAATGCTTTGACCAATATTGCGGTGCAATACTCCACAGTTTTCCCTGGATTGTTTTTGTGCTCATTGAATAGGTTTTAATGGTTATTAAAAAAGCAAAACTAAACGGGCAGGAAAAAGAATGCCTTTCTTAAAAGCCCAGAGATCTGACTGTGAAGTTCATCTCTGAAGATTGCAGGAAATTATCGGATATTTTTAATTCATTTGAGCAACCTGTTGCTTCATTGCTCCTGGAGGGTTTCCAAAACGTTGGCGGAATGATCTGCTGAAATGTGAAGGGCTCTCAAAGCCGCTTTCAAATGCAGCTTCGGCGACTGTTCTTCCCATATTGGTAAGAAGATGAAGCGAATGGTTCAGGCGTCTTTCCATCAACCATTTGCCGGGAGGCATATCATACAGCTTTTCAAAATCTCTTTTGAAAGCAGACAGGCTTCGTGAGCAAAGCCGGGCAAATTCTTCGAGCTTAAGATTGAAACAAAAGTTTTCTTCCATTACACGTTGAAGGGATACGGCCTGTGGCTCCTGTAATAAAGAACAGAAATAAGATAAGAGTCCCTGGTTCCTGGGGTTGTCAATAAGAGCAAGTACCAGCTCCCTGAACTTTAATTCCAGCAAGGACTGATCAGGCTCACGCTCGTCATCAAAATAAGGGAGCATGGACTGAAAGTAAGCCTGGATGGTAGCGCTGTTATGAATGGGAATAATCTGATCAGGCTGCTTCACCGTTCTCATTAATGGTTTTGTCCTGCTTTTTAAGACTTCACAGATAAATTCATCTGGTATAAAAAACAGGAAAAAGCAAAATTCGGTATCGAAGAACTGCTCAACAATAGCAGCTCCTTTTCTTACAAATACGCAGGTACCACTATGCAGGTCATACGCTCCATTGGAAGTATGCCAGACTTTCCGGCCTTCCACCACATACACAATGTAGTTATGGTGGCTCCAAAGATCCTCATACCTGTTCTGAAGCCTGCAATTGAAAATAGTAAAAAGAGAATCTTTACAGGTAAGCCGGCGGCAACGACCAGGATTGGTTGCAATATGCGTATATAAATTATACAAAGGTTAACAACGGCGGTTAAAATTATGATTTAGAGGGAATACCATAAATACCCTATAAGTGGTATTTATTTCCGATAGCGTTTATTCACCAAAACTGCTGCTGTTTGTTATCAGCAACAGGGTCCCATTTGAGGAAGAACCGGACTATCAGTCCCTGTACAGTTCCCCATTCAGATATTTCAATCCCGAATCCGGCACTATGGTAACGATCTTTTTTCCAGGCCCGATGATCCTTGCCCTTTGAATAGCAGCCCAGATGTTTGCACCGGCTGTAGTGCCACCGAATACGCCTTCTTTCCTGGCAAGATCTCTTGCAGCAGTGTAAGCATCTTCATCTTTAACCGGGATGATCTCATCAGCCAGATCGAGACGGCAGATTGAAGGCACAAAGCCCGCACCAATGCCTTCCAGCCTGTGTGTGCCGGTGATATCACCACCCGAAAGTGCGCGCACATAGAACGGCTCTATCGCAATGCACCGGATATGTGGAATTTCCTTTTTCAATACCTCTGCATTGCCGGAGAAACTTCCACCGGTGCCAACTCCGGTAATGAACTCATCTATATCATTTCCCAGCACAGCAATGAGCTCACGGGCCATTGTATGATAGGCATTACGGTTATCGGTGTTATTGAACTGGTCTGTCCAGAAAGTGTTTGGCTGCCGGCTCAATTCCCTTGCACGTCCTATTAATAAATCAAACAATCCGGCAGTGATCTTTCCATTTTCGCTGGGTATGATATCCAGGTTAGCCCCAAAGGCTTTCATAGTCTGCAATTTCTCTTCAGCAAAGGCATCTGATGATACGAAATGGGCTTTATATCCCTTGCTGGCGCAAACCATGGCCAGGGAGCTGCCGGTGCTGCCACCGGTATATTCCACTACCGTGCCGCCGGGTTTCAACTCGCCACGCCGTTCTGCACCTTCGATCATGGAAAGGGCCATACGGTCTTTCATGCTGCCGGTAGGATTGGCACCTTCATATTTAACATAGATATCAGCAGAGCCAGGTTCTGTAAGGCGTTCCAGTTTTATCAAGGGAGTATTGCCGATCGCTTTCATGCCATGATATTTTTATAAAAAAACAGAAAAACTGGATAGGAATGTGGTTTTAGTTAGTAGATGGTTGTTTTTGCAGTGGGAATGGGTTTGAGGGTGATGAGGAACGAAAAATGACAGGGTTATCGGAGTAAAAAAGCAGGATGACGTGTTGTTTTTCCTATTTGGAAGTTTACGGATAATGATAGGTTTGGATTCTAAACTGTATCTATGAAATCTGATCATATTAAAACATACGCAACAAAGGAATGGGTTAGCAGGCCAGGATTTAGTGAGGAATGCAACAGAAAATGTCCGAGGAAGTGTGGCGAAAATTGTCGAAAATACAACCAACGGATCAGGATTTACAGGAACTATATTGATGCCAATTTTCACCATTTGAACAATGACTATTAGCTATTTGGGAGCCTTCCTAATTCAAAAGGCCAGTTTTCAAAAGAGAAATATATTCCCGGAAAAGAATATGTTGCCATATTTTCTAGTGAAAAAGTAAATTTATATTATGAAACCTAAGACAAAGATCCGTGGCAAAATGACACGCGCGGAAATAAAAGCTTTAAATGCTATTGCCATCAAGGTAAAAGATAAGGTACTGTTTACCGAAAAAATTGAAGATGCCAAAAGACATCTTCAGCAACTACGGGACTCAGCATCCTAACTATCCTGCCATCAAAATGTGCTGAAGCATTATATAATCTTGGTTTCCGAAGCTTTCAAAGAAATTTCGGAAACCTTTTTCTTTACACTCCCCATTTACTCAACCCTTCCTCTCTCTTCCTCCACCGAGTCACTCTTTCTCCCCTTCACCGATTTCTTCCCAAACCGGTACGTAAACGCCAATCCAAAACGCTGCGTCCCCGATTCACTGGTCTGTATAAAATCCGCCTGTTTCAAACCCATCGACCGGTTATAATAAACCCAGGAATGAAAAATATCATCCATCACCAACCTGATACTGCCCTTTTCTCCAATCTTCTGCTGAATAGCTGCATTCATCCTGTACATGCCACTGGTTGAAGTCTGACCATTCATATCTGCACTCGCATAATAACCGCTGAGCTCCGCATTCAGCCTGGGATTAATGGTGAAATAGTTGTTCAGCTCCCATCTCAGTACATTCGTATTCGGGCTTAACTGTTCTGTGTAAATCATTCCTCTCAGCCCAATACGCGACAACCTAACCGTTGAATTCATCGACCACCATTTTGCGGGCGATATGTTCACTCCAACACTCAATAAGAACATGATCCCTTTTGCATAATTACCCGGCCGGGTTATAAAGAGGCTGTCTTCTGCCCTGGTCGTTTGCAAAATAACTTTCCGGAAATCATTATAGCTTAATTCCGCCCATAAAAACTGACCATGCCGATACTTCAGTTCATAACGCGTCATGAACTGAGGGTTCAGCAAGGGATTACCTCCACTGTAGGAATAATTGTCCTTATAAAAAAGAAAAGGGTTTAATAACTGATAGTTGGGGCGGTTCACCCTGCGGCTCACCATCAGACCGAGAATATCCTTGCCTGCACTATCAAGTTTATAACTTACTGCTACAGAAGGAAACCAGCTTACATAGTTCCTGCTGAAACCCGTATCCTTTGACACTGCATTGGCAGGCTGCTTTCCATTAATATATGTATGCTCCATTCGCAAGCCGGCCTGTGCTGAAAAGCGTCCCCAATCTTGCCGACTATTGATATATGCCGCATTGATATTCTCTCTATATATAAACCTGTTTGACAAAGCCGGATCATACACAGGAGCTATTCCATCTTTATCATAATAATCCGTTGTGTTGTCATTCTTCACCAAACTGGATTTGATACCGGTTTCCAGTCTTCCACCATTCTTCCATGGCTGCACATAATCGGTCTTTACAGTATAAATGCGGATGGAAGAAGGCAGATGATAAGAAAAACGGGATACTGGCTGTTCATCCAGGAAGTTAATCAGCTCCTGTTGGCCATTGAAACGGTATTGCAGGTAATTGATATCAGCGCTTAGCTCCTGCCCTTCGCGTGAGAATTTATGCAAGAGGTTAAGATTAAGCCCGTAATTATTTCTTTTATCCTCGCTGATAGTATTGCCATATCCTTTTCCTGTTAGCTGTTGAAGCGAATCAAATGTTTCACTGTAATAATCGAAACGTCCGTCCCTGTTGCCGTGGTTGATATTGGCTACAAAACCAAGACTGGTTTTAGCCGTCACTTCATAATCCAATCCACCCATAAAATTGAGCGATTTACCGGTCCCTACCTGATTATTATCCAGTAATACAGAAGAAGAAAGGCTTCCATCTTCCTGAAAATACCGGCGGGTATATAAATCTGCTGTATAATTCTTGTCCACGTTATAGCCAACATTGGTAAAAAGATTGATCTTTTTATAATTATAATTCAAGTTCACAGAATAGTTTTGCCGGCCATATTTTCCCTGCGCATATCCTGCAGCAGCATTGCCTGTCAATCCTCCCGCCCTGTTCTTTTTTAACTGCAGATTGATGATGGCATTGCCAGCGGCATCATAGCGCGCAGAAGGGTTATCGATCAATTCAATCTTATCGAGTATAGCCCCTGGTAAAGATTTGAGGTAAGCAGCCAGGTCCTGCGCAGACATATAGGTTTGCCTGCCATTGATCAGCAACAGTATTCCGGTTCTACCCTTCAGGCTGATATTTCCCTGGTTATCTACGCTTATGCCCGGTGTGCGCGACAACACTTCCAGCACATTGCTGGCTGCACTGCCGATCATTACATCCGCATTTACAACTGTCTTATCAAGGGAATGTTCCAGTAAAGGCTTTTTTGATTTTACCACTACCGCCGTCAATTCCTTTGCATCGCCGGGTTGCAGGATAATTTCCGGTAATTGCAGATCATTTTGCATACTGTCTATGCTGATCTGTTTTTGGTAAGATCTCAGTCCGATCACATCAATAGAAAGAATGAACCTGCCGGAATGTAATTGCCGGAAGCTAAAATCTCCATTCGTTTCACTGCTGGTTATCTGCGCCGGCAGGGAATCTGATTGATTCAATAAACGGATGGTAGCGCCAGCTACAGGTTGCAGCTTGCTGTCTTTCACCTTACCAGTGATGATCTGTGAGAAAGAGAAGTTATGGATCAGTAAAACTGCGAAACAAAGGATAAAACTTTTCATGATTAACGTTTGTTCCGCAAATATTGCCAGCGCTCAACCGCTCCGGAAATAATAGTGTCGTACCTTTCCTTTCTGCTGACGGAAACTGCGGAAAGCAGGATGAACAAATTGGTCATGTTTCAAAGCCTTTCTGACAGGTAAAGCGGTATTTCCATCAGCAAAACTTACCGGGGATGCAGATACAACAGATATTTACCGGTAAGTAAAAGATCACCTATGAGTGCAGGCAATTTTAAAGACTTTTTTGGCAACAGGTATTATTTCCTGTTCTCTTTTGTGCTGGGCATTCCCGTCTGGATCGCAAATCTCACTTATGTAAATTCACTGAATATATCTGAATCGGAGACAGTAGCCACGGGGCTAACCATCTGCTTCTTCATTGGGGTATTTGCAGGCCGGTATCTTGCCCATGCGTGGACTACCCATTTTGACAGATCACCCAGGTATTTGATCATTGGTCTTTCCTTATTAATAGTGGTCTGCATTTCCTGGATGATCTTTCATGTACGCTCTCCCCGGAGAGGCCAGGACGCGGCCAATCTGTTTTTATATGCACTGCCTTTTATCATCATTAGCCTGGCCACAGGCATGACCATAAAATTGATCCGTTCCATTACCCAGAAACAATTGATGGAAGCCAGAACAGCCGCAGCCCAAAGCAAGGGCGAGCTTCAATTGCTTCAATCCCAGCTAAGCCCCCATTTCCTTTTCAATACACTGAACAATCTTTATGGATTGTCCATCACACAACATGAAAAAATACCTTCACTATTGCTTCGCCTGTCTGAACTACTGCGTTATTCCGTATATGAAGCCGGCGAAACTTATGTGCCGCTGAAAATGGAACTGGATTATATCAATAATTATATCGAGTTTGAAAAAATAAGAATGGGCAGCCGGCTGGTGTTGACGACAGAGATACAGGGCCTATCAACAAACGATATAAAGATCGCACCGATGCTGCTGATCGTATTTGTTGAAAATGCATTCAAATATGCCGGGAATACTGCTGCAAAACAATCATTTGTTGATATAAAGCTGGCGACCGAAAGCGATCTGATCATTTTCAGGGTCAGTAATTCTTACAGCAAGGAAAAAGCAGAACGCAAGCTACCGGGTAAAAACAGTGGCATGGGTCTTAACAATGTTTATAAGCGACTGGAGTTATTATATCCTGCCGAACACATATTGGAAGTACAGGAGGAAGAAGAAAAATATACGATCACCCTTCAATTAAAAACCAGGAAATGACCTATAAATGTGTAATTGCTGAAGATGAGCCTATAGCACGTGAGATCATTCAAACTTATTGCAGCCATCTTCCTTATCTTGAAGTAGTGGCTTCCTGTGGTAATGCGCTTGAAGCCAAGGTGGTGCTGCAACAGCAGAATGTAGATATTCTCTTCCTCGACATCAATATGCCGGTGATGGACGGCGTTTCCTTCCTGAAAAGCCTGAAAACCCAACCACAGGTTATTTTCACTACAGCCTATAAAGAGTATGCGGTGGATGCGTTTGAACTATCGGCAGTTGATTACCTGCTTAAACCATTTTCCCTCGATCGTTTTATGATGGCAGTGGATAAAGCTGTGGAACGGTTACAAACCGCAACCAATAACACACCTGCTCCCAGAATAGCAGAAGAAAAACCATCTGAAGATTTTATTTTCATCAAAACAGACAGGAAGATCTTCAAAATAAAATATGATGAACTGCTTTATGCAGAAGCCAACGGCAATTTCACCAGGATCGTCACTACCACACAAACCTTTTCACCAGGCATGACTTTTACCAGTGCAGAAGAGTTATTACCAAAGCCGGTGTTTTTGCGGGTGCACCGGTCGTTTATCATCAACAAATCCAGGATCAGTCATATAGAAGGAAACAGGGTTTTTATTGGACAGAAAGAAATACCGATCGGCAGTAATTACAAAGAAGAATTCCTGAAAGAGATCGGGTTGGATCTGTAGGTTGACTCCATGCATTAAAAATATGTTTTTACTGCAAAGGCAAATTGCTGTACAAAGATCGTCTTGAATACACTGATATTATTCTGCTCATAAAAGATCAACATCGCCTTTTATATTCGATAGAATCAACTGTCCGAAACGAAATAGGGCAATAGTTATATGCGACCAATATGGCATTGCTGATAATGCGAGCCGTCCTTTTATTACCATCTGCAAATGGCTGTATGTAAGAAATTAATATAAGACAAAGAAGTGCCTTTTCAAATACGCTGTCTTTGTTATTTACAAGATCACACATTCCCTTCAGCGCTAACCAATATACTATGTATATCTTCAACTCCCTGAACTGTAAGCGGATTTACATAATCCGGGTGATCAACAATAAAATTTATTGCTTCCTTATGATTAAGCAGCATCGTGGCATCTGCCTGGGGCTTTCCTGCAGCAGTTTCTTTATCTAAGATCAACCGCTCTGTTTCCAATAAAATAGCTCAAAAATTGAATAAATTGAGCCCTAAATTATGATTTCTTGAGCTTTATTTAAATAAAGCTCACCACTATTCCATTTCAGGCTCATATTTGTCTTTATCTGAGCTCTTCATAAAACATTGATGAGCTTAATCTATTTGCTTCTGATTGAGCGTTTTCCTTCCAGGTTGTTACTCAACAATTGATTTATTATTTTTCACTCTCAACATCCTGGCATTAATAGCAACTATAATCGTACTTGCACTCATCAGCACTGCCCCCGCTGCAGGACTGAGCAATATGCCTGCTTTATACAACACACCTGCAGCCAGGGGAAGAGCTACTACGTTATAACCGGTTGCCCAGGCAAGATTCTGGATCATTTTCCGGTAGGTCGCTTTTCCGAATAAAACCAGGTTCACTATATCTTTTGGATTACTGTTTACCAACACGATTCCCGCTGTTTCCGCTGCAATATCGCTACCACTTCCCACTGCGATCCCGACATCTGCCTGAGCCAGTGCCGGAGCATCGTTAACACCATCACCTGTCATTGCTACAAACTCTCCTTTCTCCTGTAGCTCTTTGATCTTTTCAAGTTTCTGATGGGGTAACACTTCCGCGTAATAAGTATCAATTCCGAGTTTTTTGCTTACGCTTTCCGCTACTTTGAAATTGTCGCCAGTGAGAAGAACAGATTTTATGTTATTATCATGCAGTGTCCGGATTGCAGTTGCTGATTCGGGTCTGATCTCATCCGATAAAGCGATATAGCCAGCCAGTGTGTCATTTATCAAAACAAATACAACTGTTTCATCCCCTTCCGCTTTAAAATCCCCAGGAAGAGCAATTTTCTTTTCTTTCAGATAACCCGGGCTCACTACTTTGATCTGCTTGCCTTCCACTGTCGCTTCTACACCCTTGCCGGTGATAGCATTGAAATTTTGTTGTGAAGGAATAGAAACCGATAGGTCTTTTGCTTTTTGAATGATGCCTGTGGCAATCGGATGCTCCGAATTTTGCTCCAAAGCAGCAGCCAGGCGGATAAGCTCTTTCTCATCCGGTTCTTTTGCCATCACAACAACTTTGGACACTTCAAATTTTCCGACAGTCAGCGTACCTGTCTTATCAAAAACAAGTGTGGTCACTTTCCGGGAGTTTTCAAAATCCGTTCTGTTTTTGATCAGTAATCCGTTCTTCGCAGATAATGCTGTTGACTTGGCTACAACCAACGGAACAGCCAGACCCAAAGCATGCGGGCAACAGATAACAATGACCGTAACCATGCGTTCAATTGAAAATGCTAATTCCTTTCCATTGAAATGCCAGTACAGGAAAGTAGCGACACCGGCTACAATTGCGATCAATGTAAGCCATTGTGCAGCTTTGTCAGCCAGTAATTGTGTTTTCGATTTTGACTGCTGAGCGTCCTGCACCAGTTTGATCACCTGCGACAGATAAGAATCTTTGGCTCCATGAGATACCTTAACCTTTAGAGATCCATTACCATTCAACGCACCGGCGATTACCTTGTCTCCTTTGATCTTTTGCACAGGCTTTGATTCACCTGTCAGCATACTTTCATTCAGGTAGCTTTCGCCTTCGATGATCACGCCATCAGCCGCTACTTTTTCACCCGGCTTAATCAGGATCACATCATTTTCTTTTAATGATTCGGTCTTAACATCCATCAGGTGATCACCATGTACCAAATGCGCATCTGATGGCATTAATTGCACCAGCAGTTCCAACTCCTTCGATGCCCCGGCCACGGATTTCATTTCAATCCAATGCCCCAACAGCATGATCAGGATCAGGGTTGCCAGTTCCCAGAAAAAATCCATTCCTTTTAAACCAAGAACCGTTGCCACGCTATATATATACGCAACCGTGATAGCAAAACCTATCAACGTCATCATACCGGGCTTCCAGGTCTTCATTTCGTTGAACCACCCCTTTAGAAAAGGCCATCCACCGTAAAAAAACACAATGGATGAAAGCATCAGCAACACATACTGCGATCCCGTGAAGCTGATATGAATTTTCAACCAGTGCTGTATCATTTCTGACAGCAGCATGATGGGAATTGTCAATATCAATACAACATAAAACCGCTTCCTGAAATCACTGATCATCATTGCATGATGATCGTGTCCCTGATGGCCCATTGGTGGATTTTTTCCATCATGCTGGTGTTTTGCTTGCTGAGGCTGATGATGATGTTCCATGCATTTATTTTTAATGGTTATCCATGTGTATGACCTGCTATGGGATCCGCACCTTTTTTCAGTATATACTCGCTGTATAATAAATATGCTCCTGTAACAACAACTTTCTCGCCTTCTTTTAGCCCTTCTGTTATTTCCACAACATCTGCATTTTCAAGACCTGTTTTCACCGGGCGGGGAATAAATTTCCCCCTTCCCTTTTCTACCCACACATGCATCCCTTTTCCATCTCTTATCACTGCCCCCGCCGGTACGGTAAGTGTACTGCCGGTGCTTTTGACAGGTACCAGGATATTCGCCTGGAGGCCCGGCTGCCATTGGTTATCCGGGTTGGGGATGGAACCTCTTACCTGCATTAACTGGCTTCCGCTTTGCAAGGACGGATTAATAAATTGAATGGTCATATCCTGCGGCTCATTCTCCCAACCCGGAATGACCACTTTTACAACCTGTCCCTTTTTTATGTTGCCCGACTCATTAGGATAAACATCTGCTTCCACCCACAAACTATTATATCCTTCAATACGCATAAGTGTGCCACCTTCGCTTACATACTGCCCTTCGGTCACCTGTAACTCAGCTACAATACCACTTGCAGGTGCCGGATAGGTAACATAAGGGTCTGTCTTCTGCAATTGAATGAGCTGCTGTAACTGTGCTTCCGTTTGATCATATAATAACAATTTCTGCCGGGCTGATTTTTCTATCTGTTGAAACCGCTTATCATTGGGAAACTGCTTTGCCTGTGCAACTGCCAATAGGTATTCCTGTTGAAGCGAGGCCAGTTGCTCAGAATAAATCTTATAAAGAGGTTGTCCTTTATTTACTTTCACACCGGTTTCCTTCACATACAAAACTTCTATACGGCCGGCAACACGGCTGGAAATAAAAGCTGTTTGTTCTGGATTTACTGCCAAACGTCCATTCAATACCGTATTATTGTTTAATGAGCCATTGCCAATTGCTACGGTTGTAATATTCGCAAGCGCTATCTGGCTTTCGCTTAATGATAAGCTGGCATCCGTATTGTTTTTATCGAAGAGAACCAGGTCCATCCCGCAAATAGGGCAGGTGCCAGGGCTTTCCTGTATGATCTGCGGGTGCATGGGGCAGGTATAGGTCTTTTTTGCTTCAGCGGACTGCTTTTTCGTTTCTTTACACGCCGCCAGTACCAGGCCAGGCATCAGTGCTGTCCAGGCTGCAACTTTCAGAAATTTTTTCCTTTCCATATTATTTTGATTGGCCGGTTGTTTTAATAAAGCTTTCGCTGTCTACCAGGTACCAGGCATTTTCTGCCACTTTCCAGTCTCCGATTGCAGTAGTGATCATTATCATACCTTCTGCTTCTGCGCCTGTCTCAACTGGTATGGGCACAAAAACATCGTTTTGTTTTTTAAAAACAATAGCTGTGTTACCAGATTGCCAGACTGCTTTTTTAGGCAACCACCATCCCGATTTATATCCGACAGGAATATTGGCTGTAACGAGTTGTCCCGGCAATAGATCTTTGTAATTGATATAAACTCTAACCAGGGTGAAATTCTCTCCACTTCTTACTACAGGTTGTACCAGGCCGATCTTACCGGCATACTCTTTTTCTCCATCAATAACCGTATGAAAAGTCAATCCCTGTCCTTTTTCAATATGTGCCGCAGTCTCGGGTTTTAAAGCAAACTCTGCCACGAGCTTGTCTGAACGGTAAACAGTAAATAGGGATTGGCCGGCATCGACGTATTGCCCTTCACGGATAAGAAGAGGAGTCGATGGTGCAGGAGATGCAGCACTACTTTGAGCAGCAGCGGTTGCCCCACCAGAGCCCATATTATCCATTTCACCGCCGCTCGCCTGCGATGCAGGGATAGCCGGGCTGGCAGGGCTTATAGCTACCTGTTTCTCCAGTATATAACCACTTGCTGTACTATAAACCGGCACCCGGTAAAGAGCTTTACCGGTTTTTAATACCTGGCTGATCTGCGCAGATTGCATTCCCAGCAATGATAAACGCTGTTTTGCTCTTGACAACATATCATCATCATTACCGGTTTGTGCAATAAAAAGCAGTTCCCTTTGAGCCGCTACCAGATCAGGTGAGTAAATCTCCATGATCAATTGTCCCTGCTTCACCGGCTGATAATTATATTTTATATACAATTTTTCTATCCGGCCACTGACCCTGCTCGACAAACTGGCTTGATCGCGGGTATCATAAGCAATCTGCCCTTTTACTACTGTTGAAAAAATCCGCCCGCCTGATTCAGGTGAAATAGCAGGAAGGGTTGAAATAACCTGCGCATTCACCGGTTTTGACAGCGTTACAAGGCTGCTGTCGACCACTAGCTCCTTACCGGAAGCTTTATGCTCAGCATGTACCTCTTTTCCCGGTTTATCATTGCAGGAAATAAATATCAGGGTTAAGAATCCTGCAACAGTAATATTAACGATACAATTGTTTTTCATAATCCACTATCATTTCGTACAATTTTAATTTTTCATCCAGCACATTCATCTGCATCATCGTAAGTGCTTCCCAGGCATCAATTACCTGTGTCAATTGCATTTTATTTTCCTGGTAAGAAATAAAATTGGCATCCAATGCTTTTTGCAAAGCAGGTACAATTTTTTCCTCCATGCTTTGAATCCTTTTCTGCATTGTCCGTATCTCATATTCCATTCCATAAAGCATGCCCTGTGTTTCCTGGAGCATGGCCGATTTCTCCTTTTCCATTCCCTGGATACTGAACTGCATAGCCCTGATCTCAGATTTATACATTTTAGATGACCAGGGCACGATTGGAATACTGATCATCCCCATAATGCTGTAAGCATTTGGCATGGAAGATCCCAAAGGAAACATCTGATCAAACCGGATCCGGAACTCAGGTTTCTTTTGCATCTTCATGCTTTCGATATTAAGCTGCATCACCCCGATGTTTTCATTCATCTTTAACACATCTTTCCGGATAAGGGAAAGCGAAGCCGTATCATAATTGTTAGCACGTGCAAATACCGGCGAATGAGCAGTATCTATCTCAAAGAGCTCATTACCCTTTATGTTCATCAGGCTATTCAACCAGGCTCTTGCCTTGCCAATCGTTCCCTCCTGCATCCGGATCATATTCCTGTTCTCTTCGATCCGTGCTTCCGCCTTAAATGAACTTCCGAGCTGAGACTGGTTATAGGGATACCTTACGTCCTCTATCTTCTTCATCGTTATCATTATCTTCTCATTCTCCTGCAACACATTTATCCGTTGCATGGCGATAAGCCAGTTGAAGTATAAACGCTTAGCCTGTGCTTTAAAATCGTTCAGCGTGATATCCCTGGTAGCTCTTTCAAGATTTCCCTGCGATTCAATATATCGTTTACGGGCATTAAGCTTTGCCCTGTTAGGGATATCCTGTTCAATTTGCAGCATGATATTTCCTTTATCACGCGGGTCCATGATCATCTGACCGGGATAGGGTGTCATAAAAGTACCTATCCCAACCATTGGTGCCATCCAGGCTGTAGACGCATCAGCACTGTATTTATAACTTTCTGCTTTGAGATTATACGATTGAAGCAATATGTTATTCCTGTCAATCCGTTGCAGAATGGTATCTAATGGCAGAACGGGTGTTTGTTGCGCCACTACACCAGCAGGCAGGCAAACCAGTAAAGCTATACTATATTTAATGAGCTGTTTCATGTATTTCCAGTTTTCCGTATTTGCGCAATTCATACTCTTTGGTCATTAAGAAAATAAGTGGTGTCACCAGCAGGATATGTGTTGAAGAAGTAAGTACTCCTCCGATCATCGGCAACACGATTGGTTTCATCACATCAGTACCTACCCCGCTGGCCCAAAGCACCGGCACTAAACCAAACAGTGATACACAAACCGTCATCAGTTTGGGACGCAGCCGCCTGGCTGCCCCCATGATCACATATTGCCGCAGATCTTCTTTAGTGATCGTTTCCCCTGAATTGCCTTTTAATTTTACAAGTTGCTGCATTGCATCATTCAGATAGATCACCATCACAATACCTGTTTCCACAGCAATGCCAAACAGAGCGATAAATCCTACAGCTACCGCAACAGATAAATTCACTCCCCAGAACCAGATCATATAGGCTCCGCCGATGAGTGCAAATGGAACCGTAATAAGACTGAAGAATGCTTCGCGGATGGAATGAAAAGCAAAGTAAAGGGAGAAAAAGATAATGACCAGTACAACCGGCGCGATCCATAAAAGCGTTTGCTGGCCACGGATAAGGTTTTCATACTGCCCACTCCATTCCACATAATATCCCTGTGGCAAAACGCCTTTTGCTTCATTCATTTTTTGTATCGCCTCTTTAACCGTACTACCCAGATCCCTGTCTCTTACATTGAACAAAACAGCTCCTCTTAACATTGCATTCTCGGAAGTGATCATAGGAGGCCCGTCCTGGAAAGAAATATCTGCTACTGCTGATAAAGGCAGTTCTCCAAAAGCAGGAGACATAAGCGGGATGCGTTTGATCCGTTCCACACTGTTCCGGTAATCCTGTGCCAGCCTTACATTGATAGAGAAGCGTTGGCGGCCCTCCACTGTATTACCGATAGATGCCCCGCCTATAGCCGATTCGATCGTCTGGTTCACATCATCTATACTTAATCCATACCGGCTTAGGTCTTCCCTTCTTGGATCAATGCTCAGGTATTTTCCGCCAGTGATCGGCTCAACATACAGGTCCTTGATCCCTGGTGTTCCTTCCAGTACCTTTCTGACCTGATCGGAAACAACAGCGAGCGTGTCAAGATTCTGTCCATATACTTTTACACCAACATCAGTGCGGATACCGGTCGACAGCATGTTGATGCGGTTGATAATAGGCTGTGTCCAGCCATTCACGACACCGGGTATCTGTAATTTTGCATCCAGCTCATCAATTATCTCCTTTTTGGTAATACCCTTTCGCCATTCGGACCTTGGCTTCAACATGATGATCGTTTCAATCATGCTGATCGGTGAATTATCCGTTGCAGTGCTGGCCCGGCCAGCTTTTCCCAATACTTTGTCAACCTCCGGCACCGATTTAATGATCTTATCCTGTACCTGCAATATCCGCTTGGCTTCTCCATTGGAAACATCCGGGAGAGTAACGGGCATAAACAAAATGCTTTGTTCATCAAGCGGCGGCATAAACTCCGTTCCGAGGCTTTTCAATAAAGGAATGGTAGCCACCAAAGCCAGGATATTTATCGCTAATACAGTCTTTCGCCACTTTAATACCACTTTGATCACCGGTGTATATATTTTCTCCAGTACCCTGTTCACCGGATTCGCATTGTCGGGCCTGAATTTTCCTTTCATAAAAAAGGAAATAAGCACGGGTGCCAGTGTGATCACCAACAGTGCATCCACGATCATGATAAATGTTTTCGTATAAGCCAATGGATGGAACAGCTTTCCTTCCTGGCCGGTGAGCATAAACACCGGCAGAAAAGAAGTGATAATGATCACAGTGGCAAAAAACACTCCCCGGGAAACCTGCTTGCTCGAACCCTCAATCACTGTCAACCGCTCTTCCTCGGAGATCCAGGGTGCTGGTTTTTGAAATATCTTTTTAATCCGCTTCATACTACACTTCTTGTTTGTTTTGTTTTTGCCATATTTCATACCGTTCAGACAGATGCTTATAGGCGTTCTCACTCATGATGATACCATTGTCAACGATAACTCCTATTGCCAGTGCAATACCTGTAAGCGACATAATATTGGATGATATACCGAATGCATTCAGCAGAATAAAGCTGGCGGCAAGGGTAATGGGGATCTGAATAATAATGCTTAAAGCGCTTCGCCAGTGAAAAAGGAAGATGATCACAACAACCGACACAACGATCATTTCTTCAATAAGCGTGGCCTTAATGGAACTGACTGACTCTTTTATCAATTCACCACGGTCATACACGATATCGAATTTTACTTTTTCAGGAAGCCCTTTGGTAACTTCTTTCATTTTATCCTTCACCTTATCAATAACCGTCGCGGCATTTTCCCCATAACGCATTACTACAATTCCACCTACGCGTTCTCCCTCTCCGTCCTGGTCAAAAATCCCCAAACGGGCTTCACCGGTCATTTGCACGGTGGCAACATCAGCAACCCGGATGGGGATACTGTTCTGGTTTTTGACAGGAATATTTTCAATCTCTTCTATTGATTTCAGGTAACCGGAAGTTTTAATGATATAGCCTATATCGCTTAACTCAAATTTTCTTCCACCAGATTCGTTATTGTTGCTGCGAACAGCATTGATGACATCTGAAACAGAGAGCCGGTAATACAATAGCTTATTGGGGTTGACTGTTATCTGGTATTGCTTCTGAAAACCACCGAACGAAGCGATCTCACTCACTCCTTCCACATTTTGCAGAGCAAATTTTATATACCAGTCCTGCAATGCCCTTTGCTCGCCTAGATCCATTGCAGGCGCATCAAGCGTGTACCACAGGATATGCCCCACACCGGTTCCATCAGGCCCCAACTGTGGAGCAACGCCTGTTGGCAGAGAACCGGACACGGTGCTCAATCTTTCCAGTACCCGCTCCCTTGCCCAATAAATATCCACTGCATCATCGAAAATGACATAAATGAAACTCATTCCGAACATGGATGTGCCACGTACATATTTTATCCGGGGTAATCCCTGCAGGTTGGTCACTAATGGATAGGTGATCTGATCTTCGATCAATTGAGGCCCTCTTCCCATCCACTCGGTAAATACGATCACCTGGTTTTCCGACAGGTCAGGGATTGCATCGATCGGGTTTTTCTTTACTGAAAAAATCCCCCATACAAACAAACCAGCAGACAACACCAGTACGATGAACCGGTTGCGGAGCGACCATTCTATAATTCTATGGACCATAAACTGATTTTAAAAAACTGTTTATTCTATTTCTGCTTCCATTAAATGACGCGTATCATTTACCCATTTCAACACAGTGGCTTTTTCTGCATCCGTGAGTTTCGCTCCTGCATGCAAAAGGCGATAGGATTTCAAGGGCATGGTCCCTTCTTCAAGCGTTTCTCGGATCGAACGGAGTTTGTTGAATTGCCTTTTCTTTGAATAAGCCCCATACTCGCTGAAATTCAGCTCCTTTTTACCATCTTTTACATGCCCGTCAATCCATAATCTGAAAGGTTGCACACGGGCATACCAGGGATAACTGGTGCTATTGCTGTGGCAATCATAACAGGCTTTTTTCAATACCGATTGAACCGTTGAAGGAACAGGGTACTGAATTGTTATATCCATTTCAGAAACCTTTTCCGATTTATTCACGCTTGCAGGAATAAATTGCAGCAACACCAGGGTGATCAATAAACCCAATGCTATTTTCTTAATGATACGCATGTTCATCCGGGAAGTTTATTGGATCTTTTCTTCTACTGTTCCGCATTTAAGCATTTTACCACCCATGTAAGGATTTTTGATCTCCACTGTTTCACTCAGCCAGAGAGCTCCCTTGTCATTGTTATACATCGGGCAATAGTCGTGGTAAAGCGTTTTTCCTGCTCCAAATGCTTTGGTCAATGCATACACATCTTCACTCATCATTGCAAAATGCTCCCGTTGGTGATCAATTTTGCTTTTTCCGATATGTTCAGCGTGTTCTTTCACATCCTCTTCATTTTCTTCATATAGTTTTTTCTGCTCTGCAGTGAATAAGGATTTGTCGAGCTTATTTAGTGCAGCAAACATGGCAGTACCGCCGCTTGCAGCTTCCTGCTCATTGTCGTTGGCCAATGCATTTTTGATATGGAGATAATGATCAACGACCACCTTTATGGAAGAAGCCAGTTTAGGATCAAGATTTGTGTAAGTAACCGATACGGTCTTGATATCTTTATCAACTGCAGAAGCACTTGTTGCTGCAGTATCTTTATTCACACCTGCCATATCATGGCTTTCAGCCTGTTTGTCATTATTACAGGCAATAAATACGAGGGCAGCAGCAATCACTGCAAAGAATACTTTTTTCATAAAAAATTTTAATTGGTTATTAATGTCGAAACTCAGTAGATCAATAAACAGAACGGCATGAAATGCCTATAGCCCGGCAATCATTTGCCCGGCTCATGCAAAGAAGCAGGATTTAAATACGGAAAACGCAGTTGCGGATATAAACAGCTATATCACCGGCTCTGGGAGGAGCATGACTTAAAGGATGTTGTTCGGCAACAGTTGGAAGGCTGATCTGCGGTAATTCAAATTCATGGGCAGGAAGAGCGATAGAGACCAATTCAGCCAGTTGAAAGACTATAGCCCCTTTGTGATCATTTTCAAGTTTAACCTGCTTATGTTCGTCCTTGCAGCAGCCATTGTTTTTTTCGTGGCTTCTCTCCATGCCGCATTTGTCGCAGGTTTTATCATTGCTGTGCTCAAGCCCCCAGTCCACCAGTTTATCCATGCAATAATGGAAATGAACTGTGGCACCTACCGAAGCAGAGAGGTAAAGAAGGGCAAGTATGGTGACAACAAATTTTTTCATCCGGAGCAAATATATGGGGAAATCAGGGGGGCATGTTTACATAATTTTAAGATTGAGTTATGTCCTGTTGTTTACCCTTCTCTGCTTTCCGGCAGGCAGCGCTTAATTCAATGTGTTACAACACTACATGCTCAATCCAGCTATCACACAAGTACCGTTTTTAACAGTTGATTAAAATCAGGAAGGCTTCTGTTCAAGGTCATTCCCTGGTTTATAGGCACGTATATTTTTGTAGTATGGTTAAAGAACCGACTCCAATAAAAAGAAGCGCCCAACTGTCTGCCCTTAGCCGGGAGCATCACGACAGTTTATTGTTTTGCTGGAAAATAAAGCAGGGGCTTGGGAATGGCACAGATGCTGTTACCCTCCGGGATTATATACTTTGGTACTGGCGGCATTATATGCGGACCCATTTTATCCAGGAAGAAAAGATATTGTTGCCCTACATAGCCGACCCGTCCCTTGCCTCCCAACTTCAACAGGAGCATGCAGATATAAAAGACCTTATCCTGGCATTGGACAGTGATCCCGATAATAACCTGTTCTCCATACTGGCATTATTTGTCACTAATCATATCCGGTTCGAAGAACGCTGGCTGTTCGGGTACCTGGAAAATGTTTTATCAGATGATCAACTCAATACAATAGCTGATAAACTTTCGGCAACCTCTCATTCAGATAAAGAATGGGCTCATCCTTTCTGGAGCAGGAAATAAGTTTGCCTGGTTAAATGATACTCCCAATTTAAAAAGCCCTCTCTTCTGAAAGGGCTTTGTCATGTTTACCATTAACCGGGTTTCCCATTGGATATTTTATAATAATCCCTGAAAGTGTCTATAGATCTTTCTTTTTAAATGCCCGTACTGCCAGCCATAACGGCACAGCCATCCAAACAAACATGATCCCCATAGTATACAGCATACCGGACAAGCTGCCAAAGAAGTCTTTGTACAAAGCACCTGTGTAACCCATCAATGCACTGACGTCCATCTTAAGCATAATGAAAATGCGTCCCAGATCGATGGGGTTCAGGGAAGAAAGCAACAAAGTCAGTTTTTCGAGAGGGTAATCGCTGAAAGCAAAGAGTATCAGCAGGATCAACCCATCAAAGATCAGGGCAAAATAAAACCAGAGCAATAATGCAGCACCAATGCCACGGGCTTTATCTCTTGACTTTACAGAAGCAAAAAAAGCAATAGATGTGAATATCATGGTCAATGCGCTCCCGGTAAACAACATAGCCATACCTGTTCCATCGAATGAATAGATCAATACAGGAATGCCCACACCGATAAGAAAAGAGGCCAGCAGGGATAAGCTTACCCCGCAGTATTCACTTAGCAATATTTTTGTCCTGCTCATCGGCTGGGATAACATCAGCTCAATAAATTCGTAGGAATTGTAATAATGAATGGTGGCAAAGATGAGGCTGATCAAGGGCACTACGATCAGTACAATGCTCAGCAGGCTTAACATTGCTTTACTGCTGTTCTCTTCCATATTGAACAGGCTTAGCGAGATAAGAAACAGGAACAAGGTGTACCCGATTATTACCTTGCTTCGGAAGATATCATACAGAACGTATCGTGCCAGCTTTATCATAAAATTATTTGATCGGTCATTATTTTTTTACCATTACCTTATCATCCCCGCTTAACAGGTTAAGCTTCTCACTCTTCATGATCCTTGCAATAGCTTTTCCCAGCCTGGTTTCGCCTGTTTCGTCCTGCAGGGTTTGCATATCTTTTAAAAACCGGAGCTTTCCTTCCTGCAGGTACATAATATGAGTGGTAAGTTCGTCCAGATCACTTAAAACATGGGAGGTGATCAGTATGAGCTTGTTCTTATTCTTTTCTTCTATGACCTTTTCTTTTAAGATCTCAGAGGACAAAGGATCCAATCCGGCTGTTGGTTCATCAAGGATCAATACATCCGGGTTGAAAAGAAAAGCCAGGCAGGCGCTTACTTTTTGTCTTGTACCACCGGAAAGTGTCCGCATGGGCTTATCATAAAGGGCAGGCAGGTTAAATTTCTCCACCAGGTCATGATCCAGTTCCCGGTCTTCCTTACTTCGGATATGCTTCAGCATTTTAAACAACTGGCCGATCTTCAGGTTATCGGGATAGCGGCCGATCTGCGGCATGTAGCCAATATTCTTCCTGTATTCAAAATCGCTGTTAACCGCAGTATCATTAACATATATCTCACCACTGTCTGCTTTCACCATTCCGAGTATGGTTTTGATCAGCGTGGTCTTTCCTGAACCGTTTGGACCGATCAGTGATATAACCTGGCCTTTTGTAAAAGAAGCGGATACATTGTCCAGTACCTGCAGTCTTTTAAATCTTTTGCTTATATGGTCGATCCTGATCATAATTTATTCGGTTTGATCATAGGTGAATTATCTACAAGGTTTTCCGGGGTCAGGCTGGGTATGGCTTTCTCCGCCTTATCCAACAGAGATACCATAAAACTCCGCAAGAGCATCAGGGAGTTGGGATTCTGTTCCACAATCATTGAGTACATGCTCACAGGGTGATAGGGAACATCTCCCATTCCGTCCTTGTTCATATCATAGCCATCATATTTATCCCAGTAGTTATTGTAAAATTTGTTAAGGGTCCTGGAACCATTGGTAGCTATATCAAATGTGTTACCATAAAAATTGTTGTGGTGAAAAGTATTATCATCGCAGCTTGCCTGCACTTTTACAGCCCATCCATTATTTTTAAAAATATTTTTCCCTATTTCGATCCGGCTGCTGCCTTCCATGTGTATTGCCACCGTGTTCTGAAGAAATTTGTTGCGTTCTATATGACTGTCGGTAATATCTTTCAGCAAGATTCCATACGCGCTGGCGCCGGCATTCTTATCAAACTCATTGTTTTCCATTCTTACATTCTTACTGTACATAACCGCCACTCCTGCTCCGTTATTGCGAAAGATGTTGTTCTGATAGGTGTCACTGTGGGAGAACATAAAATGCAAACCATACCTGACGTTCATCTCACTTATATTGCCCCGGATAAAGGACCCTGTAACAAATTCAAAATAGATCCCGTCCCGGTGCCCCCGGATGAAGTTGTTCTCAACCGTCATTCCATCACATTTCCACAGGTGTATGCCATTTCCGGATGAGTGTTCCGATTTGTTGGTCCCCGCTATTATATTATTCCTGACAATGGAGTGGGTGGAATTGGCAAAATGAATAGCAAAGGAAGCATTGCTGATCGCATTGTTTTCAATCAGGATATTGGTAGCATCAATTATTTTGATAGCTGCATAGTCATTCATGGACGAATAGCCGGCATTGGCAAAATGAATACCACGGATAACTATATTTTTCCCGGTCAGCTTGAGTATCTCATTTTTGAACTCTGCATCCAGCACCGGCCAGCCTTCACCTTGAAGACAGAGTGGCTTGTCAATAATGATATTGCATTCCCTGTAAACTCCTTTACGCAGCAAAACAGTATCTCCTTCCTTTGCAAGTTGTATTCCCTGGCTCAACGAACTGATCATCGTATTTCTTTCAACAACAATCATTTTGCCAAAGGCATTGCCTCCTATCAGCAAGAATAATATGGTCAATATTCTGTTCACTTCACCAGGATATTATAAAGAGTGGCCCAATTGGTCCGTTTACTTCCTTCAATTTCTACTGATTTCTTTTCTGCTTCTTCTTTATTCTTAAATGCAGCAGCATTACCACCCATCGGGCTTTTCAACTGGCTGCTTACTACAAATTCTGCATCGTTCACTTTTATAAACTCCCCATTATTATTGTAATCTGTAAACAGTGTTTGATGAATCTCGTTCATTTCAACACCACGGCGCTCCAGGAATGTTGCGATACAATGCACATCATCAAATTTATATACCTTCCCTTTCTTAGTTACGATCTCACCACCGAATTTGGGGTCAATAATGGTCATTTTACATTCGGCACAATTATCCTTGCCAAAACTGATCTTTTCAGGTTTGGGGTTGCATCCGGCCAGGAAGAGGGTAACAACGAGAACTGCAGAAACAGAAGTTATTTTTTGTTTTGATATCATGGGCTTTTGCTTTTTATGTTTGCGCCACTCGATAAACCAGATAAGGAAAAAGATACCGGTTACTGCAACTACCACCCATCCGCCAGCGTCGGGATATGAATATGAATCAAAGTTCAGTAGCTTTTTATGTCCGATAAGAGGTGGTTGGTAAGACAATCCCGGAACCTGGATGGCAGCACTTGGGTCCAGATCATGGCCATAATCATAACCCCACATATAAAAATCCGCCATCGCTGCAATGCCGCCGATCACGGAAAGTACAAGATAGATAAACAGCCATTTTCGGTTGCCTGACAGCGATATCATTAACCCGAACAGAACAAAGAAACCCAGGATATAAACTAAAAAGCTGAATTCCGGGAACATTTCTGCCTTAATGTGCTTCATGCCGATATAGTGATTCAGACCATTGATTATTTCTACCTGCCCGGTGATCTTATATAACCATATCTGCATCGATAATCCTTCAGGATATTGCGGAGCAATCAGGTAAATAGACCATGCCGGTACGAAAAAAAGAATACACATCGCTAAAGAGCCGATCGCAATAATGATCCTTGATCTGAGACTCATCTTGTTCATAACCTTCGGTTTTAAATAACTTCCGGGGTTTTCAGGCCCCGGAAGTGTGAATGCAAACAAAAACACCGACTAAACCTGAACTTAATTTTTATTTGGTGCCTGGGGCTTTTTCAGCTGAACCTGCCGCATCAGTAGCGCTTACAGCCGGCTTATTGGTGCCTGTGCTGAAAAGCAGGGCTACATTGGAATTCGCAGGTGACACTCTTAAATAACCAGACATTTCCTGGTGCAAAGCAGAACAGAAATCGGTACAATAGAAGGGGAAGATGCCAACCCTGTCTGCTACCCACTTAAGGGTTTGTGTTTCGCCAGGCATGATCAGTATCTCAGCATTGTTTGCTCCTTTTATTGCAAACCCATGCGGCACATCCCAGTCCTGCTCAAGGTTGGTAACGTGGAAATATACTTCATCACCCAGTTTCACTCCTTCAATATTATCCGGTGTAAGGTGGGAACGGATGGCAGTCATCCAAACATGCACCTGGTTTCCTTTACGCTCCACTTTGGTCATACCTTCACCTTTAGAAGCATAGGGATGAGCGTTCTCTTCAATTTTATAGATCTTCC
Source organism: Chitinophagaceae bacterium (assembly GCA_036262095.1). Taxonomy (GTDB): domain Bacteria; phylum Bacteroidota; class Bacteroidia; order Chitinophagales; family Chitinophagaceae; genus Terrimonas_A. The sequence continues at coordinate 67,838 of DATAJQ010000010.1, forward strand.
TTTGCTTGTCCATCAGCATGCTGGCAGGTATTGCTTCAGCATAATGCGGTTCACCTGTAGTGGGGAAATCAAGCAACAATTTCATTTTCTCGCCACTGATATCATACAATTGAGCACTTTGTGTAAGCTCAGGGCCTGTAGGCAAATAACGGTCCTTGGTGATCTTATTGTAAGCAATCATATACTTGCCGTGAGGCTTGGCTGTTGGTCCGCCAGGTATGGACAAGTGACCGATCGAATAGTAAGTAGGAACACGGTCCAGCACTTGCAGATCGCTAATCCGCCATTTTACTATTTCAGAGGAAACAAACATGGAAGTATAGGCATTTCCTTTTCCATCAAATTCTGTATGCAGGGGGCCGAGGCCTGGTTTAGCTACTTCTCCATGCAAAGCTGCTTCGTATTTAATTACGGGTATGCCGTCATATTCACCATCAAATGCTTTATCTGCAATTGCTTTTTGGATCTTGGTATAGGAGAATACCGGGATGCTTGCAGCCAGCTTACCTGATGCCACAATATATTCACCAGTCGGGTCTACGTCAGTACCATGCGGTGATTTAGGGCAGGGGATCAGGTACAGCATATCAGGGCAATCAGCGGGATCCAGCACAAACACTTCATTTCTCATAGTAGAGCTGGCAGTATGTGTTTTTTCGTCATACACGTTATGTGCATATTTAACGGATTGCTTTTTGGCCTTGCCGGCTTTTAAGTATTCTTCTGCCTTTTTCCAGTTCACCGCCATTACAAAGTCCTTATCCTTTTGAGAGGCATTTACTTCCAGCAGTGTATTGGCTTTTTCTGAATTATAGCAACTGAAGAAGAACCAGCCATGTGATTTTCCTTTACCGGCACGGGAAAGATCAAAATTGACTCCCGGAGTGCGGATCTGGAAAGCGATATTCATTTCCCCGGATTTTGGATCAACGGATACAAAGCTTATCGAACCTTTAAAGTTCTCTTTATAAGAATTGATAGGTACATCGCCGTTCTGATCATCCAGTGGCACGCTGAAGCGGGTAGCAGCAACAACGTATTCGGAATTTTCTGTGATAAAAGGGGAGGCGTGGTTACCGGCACTATTGGGTATTTCCAGGATCTCTGCGGTCCGGAAAGTGGTAAGGTCAATACGTGCAAGGCGTGGCGTGTTATTCGCGTTGGCGAAGGCCCAGCGGCCATCATGCTCACCTTTGGTTTCGGAAAGGGCGATATGGTGCTGATCATCCCAGGGCACAAATCCATGGGAAGTATTCAGCATGGGTTTGGTTTCCTCGCTGAAGCCATACCCGCTTTCAGGAGACTGGGAAAATACAGGTATGATACGGAACAGGCGGCCGGAAGGTATTCCATAGACGGATACCTGGCCATTGAAGCCGCCCGAAACAATATTATAGAACTCATCATACTTACCGGGAGCCACATAAGACTTGGCAGCATCGCCGGTTGCAGCAGATTCAGCGGTTTTGGGCTTGCAGCTCTGCATATATAAAAGGCAAGCAGAGGTCATTATCAAAACCATAGGGGTTTTGAAGTAACTGGGTTTCATATTTCTGTTTATTTAATTGAAAAGAAGGTTGTTTTGATTACTTAACACCATCATTGGACCGCATAAATTCAAGCACCCGGCGCGATTCATCTTTAGTCAGATTCTGATTGGGCATACGCACCAGGCACTGTTCCAGTAATTTTTGTGCTTCAGGATCTTTTTCCAGCATCATGTCTACATTGGTGATCATATTCATGATCCAGTGGGGTTCTCTTCTTTTTGTTACATCTTTCCAGCCGGGGCCGACCAGCCTTTCATCTGTCAGTTTATGGCAGCTCTGGCATTTCATTTCATAAATGCTTTTACCATATGTGACCCATTCCTGATTTAAAGGAGTTGTCAATTCAATTTCACCGGGTTTTATTTCTGTGCCGTGCACTTCAGCCTGTTCTGTAGCAGTTTCCTGCGCAGGGGTAGTGGTGTTTTCAGCAGCAGGCTTCTGTTCGTTGTTACAGGCGACTAAAACGGATAAACCTGTAAGGAGAAAGGCAGTGGCAAGCAGTGATTTAGGTTTCATTGTATTGAGTTGAAGGTTAATAAATAAAAGATACGCATATCTTTTATTAATCAAAAGTATTTTGCGCCGATTATTCAAAAATTGACAATCCTCAATCCCGTAAATGATGTTGGTCAGTTGGCCGGCATCATTTGCCTGCTTGCCTCAATTTGTGTACCAAACAGGGTAGGTGTATTCCTGTATTAATCGTATAATTGGGTTGTAATCAATACTGTAACACTGTATCTCCCCCTACCGGATATCCCTGGCAGGTCAATACTTTTCCTTTTTTGATCTCCTCATCCATCAGCACTTCGTTGTAAGCCATCCAGGTAGTGCCCTGGATGCAGGTAGCGGTACAGCTTCCACAGTTACCTGCTTCGCAGCTATAAGGCAATTGTATTTGCAGTTTTTTAGCAGCAGTTAAAATAGTATCGGGGTACTGAACAGTAAATTCATACTGTGCATTATTAATGAAGACTTTTACCCTGTGCGCATCAGTATCCGGAGGCAATGGCTTTATGAGATGCTGCCTGGTATTGAAATTTTCTTTACGGATATGTTCCCTCGGTACGCCGACCGTGATGAGGCTGATGCTGACGACCAGCATATAATTTGCCGGGCCACATACATAAAACAAGGTTTCCTGCAGGGGAATTGCATGCTCTTCCAGCAATGCATGCAGCAGGAATTTACTCAATCTCCGCCGCTGACTTTCGGATTGACTGAACAGGAATTCAATTTTAAGCCGTTCCCGGAACTGTGAGCACAGTTCTAACAGTTCTGAATGAAAAATAGTTTCTTCCTCGGAATAGTTACTATAAATCAAAACAACAGGCCGGCCGGTGGTATGCAATACTGTTTTGAGTAAAGAATAGATCGGCGTAATGCCGCTGCCTGCTGCAAGGAAAACAAACTGGCGGACATGCTCAAGTTGGTCAGGCAAGCGGAAGAAACCGGAGATGCCTGAGCTGATGAGTGTATCACCAGGTTTGATATGATTAAAGAGTTGCCTGGAATATTCTCCATTCGCAATTCTTTTTATGGTGATACGCATAGGCTCACCCAGGAGAGGGGCCGATGAAAAAGAATAAGAACGCCGGTCTTCTTTATCTGCTTTGGGGAATACGAGGGTGATGAACTGGCCGGCGTGGTAGGCGATAGGGATATTATCGGTTGGTTTTATTTCAAACGATTTGGTATTGGTTGTTTCGTCAATAACTGACGTGACAGTGAATGACCTGTAGATGGAAGTGTCATCGATCATCGGGTATATTTAAGGGCATTCAAATCTAATGCTTTCATTTCGGTATTAAGAAAGGTTTGTTGAAATTCAGAAGCTAACATAAACCAGTCTGGTAGAAGGTTTGCAGGCGTTTATATTCAGTAATGCAATCAGGGAGGCATCCGGAGGGATTATCAAGAAAAGAAAAAACTGGCGGCGGGTTAAAAAACCAAAGTGGCAGTGTTATAAATAACTAAGCCATTTCTTTTCTTTATGGTTTGTTTTATACCGGTCGTACCATTTGCATACCGGGTATAATGCCAGCACAACAGCAATCCAGACAAAATACACTATCCACAAGCTATAACCCTCACCGGCAATAATAAACTTAAACGGAAGTTGCCCTTTCATTCCCTCGGTTACAGTATGCCCTCTTGATAAAAAAAGTATGATAGAGATGATATGCAGGAGATAGAAATGCAGGATGTAATAAAAAAGCGGAACTCTGCCA
>DATAJQ010000011.1:0-9789 GCA_036262095.1 Chitinophagaceae bacterium
CAATTCAGGATACAGCGGGAACTGTTGCATGAATTGTTTTACTTCCGCTTTTACTGAACCGATAGTTTTTTCGTCATCTGCATTCATCAGCACTTTATCTATCATGGCTACCACGGTTTCCATATCTTTTTCTTTCATGCCACGGGTGGTGATGGCAGGAACGCCTACGCGGATACCGGAAGTAACAAAAGGAGATTTATCATCAAACGGTACTGCGTTCTTATTAAGGGTGATGTGTGCTTTATCGAGTGTTTCCTGTGCTTTTTTACCTGTCAGGTTCTTATTACGGAGATCGATCAGCATCAGGTGATTGTCTGTACCATTGCTGATGAGGTTATATCCGCGGCTTACCAAAGCTTTTGCCATGGCCTGGGCATTGGTAATGATCTGTTTTGCATAGGCAGTGTAGCTATCTGAAAGGATCTCGCCGAATGATACGGCTTTAGCAGCGATCACATGCTCGAGCGGTCCGCCCTGTGTGCCGGGGAATACGGCCAGGTCGAGGAGCTGGCTCATGGTGCGGGTATTGCCTTTGGGATCTTTGATGCCCCAGGGGTTCTCAAAATCATGACGAAGCATGATAATACCGCCTCTCGGGCCGCGCAGGGTTTTATGGGTTGTAGAGCTGACGATATGGCAATGGTCGAACGGATCATTCAGTAATCCTTTGGCAATAAGGCCTGCGGGGTGGGCGATATCGGCAAACAGTATGGCGCCTATTTTATCGGCCACTTCCCTGATACGTTTATAATCCCAGTCGCGGCTATATGCAGAAGCACCGCAGATGATCATTTTTGGTTTTTCTTTCAGGGCTGTTGCTTCCAGTTGATCATAGTCTACGAGGCCGGTGTCTTTTTTCACCCCATAGAAAATAGCCTGATAGTTTTTGCCACTGAAATTGGCAGGGCTGCCATGAGTAAGGTGGCCGCCCATGCTGAGATCGAGACCTAATACTTTATCACCTGGTTTAACGCAGGCCAGGAATACGGCCGCATTGGCAGTAGCACCGCTATGAGGTTGTACGTTGGCCCATGAAGCATTAAACACTTTCTTTAATCTTTCAATGGCCAGGGTCTCAATTTCATCCACTATTTCGCAACCACCATAATAGCGCTTGCCGGGATAACCTTCAGCGTATTTATTGGTGGGTACGGTTCCCATCGCCTGCATTACCTGCAGGGAGGTAAAGTTCTCAGAGGCGATTAATTCGATACCGTTGCGCTGGCGTTCCAGTTCCTGGTTGATAAGATCGAAGATTTGAGTGTCTTTTTGCATGAAGGATGTTTAAGAAGTTGGAAGACGAAGTATAAAGAGTTTAAAGTTTAAAGGTTTAAAAGTTTAAAGCTCAGCAGGTTTGAAATTAATAGTTTAAAGTCGATGGTTTATAACTGGTTGTTAAATTCACAGATCTTCCAAATACTCAGATTTTTAAACCTTAAACTATTAAATCTTTAAATACTTAAACCTTAGTCTTTTAACCTTGAGATGGCTACGGCTGCAGCCGCCGCAAAATTACGTCTGCCGGGAATTGAAAGCGCGGTTGGGCGGATAAGTTTTTGTTTGCGGTAAAAATCACTACTTTCGTTGGCTTTTAAATTTTTTATTAAAAGTCCCAAACGGGTAAATGAAGGCAATAATACCAGTAGCAGGCGCAGGCACCAAATTGCGCCCTCATAGTTATACACAACCGAAGGCACTGATCCCACTGGCTGGCAAGACTGTGTTGAGTATCATTATTGACCAGATGCAGGAAGCCGGGATAGATGAATTCGTTTTTATAGTAGGATACCTGGGCGATAAGATCCGCGATTATGTGAGGGCGAAGTACCCTGACCTGAAAGCGCATTATGTGCAGCAGATAGACCGGCAGGGAATTGGTCATGCTATCAAGATCACCCGTGAAGTGGTGGATGATGATGAAGTGATCGTAGTGCTGGGTGATACTATTTGCGAATATGATGTAAAAGCCGTTGTAGAGAGTGATTGCTCTATGCTTGGTGTGAGAAAAGTTGACGATCCACGTGAGTTCGGTGTGGCAGAGATCAATGAAAAAGGATTTATTGAACACGTAGTAGAGAAGCCACATATTCCTAAATCTAATATGGCCCTGGTGGGTATTTATAAGATCAAGGAAAGCGGCCAACTTTTTAAATGCCTGGAAGATAACTTTCTCCAGGGATTGCGTACACATGGCGAGTACAGTCTCACAGACGCACTGGATTGCATGCTGAAACAAGGCATCCAGTTCAAACCTTTCAAAGTAGACAGTTGGTTTGATTGCGGCCGTAAAGACACCCTGCTCGATTCCAATGCTACATTATTGAAAAAGTTTGAAGGAAATGGTGAAACGAATTATCAATTCGAGAACACAGTCATCATTCCTCCTGTCAGCATCGGCGAAGGTTGTGATATAAAAAACTCTATTATCGGTCCCGATGTTACTATTGGCGAAAACACTCGCATCAATTATTCTATTGTAAGAAATTCTATTATCGGTTCCTTCTCCAATCTTTTCGATATCGTTCTTGAAGCTTCGATCATAGGTAGTGATACAGGTCTTAAAGGCGAAACAAGAACATTGAGTATTGGAGATAATACAAACATCGATCTGGGATAAATATTCTAACCGGTAATTTATCATCCATTGTCACCCCGGACCAGGTTTAGTTCACTGACTTCTGTAGTATACTAAGATCCGGGGTCTCCCCGTCTGCAGTATTTTCTAAGCAATATGATTTACAGGATTGAAGCAAGTGCAGCGCCGGGAGCCCCCGGATCTTATATTCTTTAAACTTGTAAACGTACTAAACCTGGTCCGGGGTGACAATGGAAATGAACTGCCGACCAGTATCTTTGCTTTATGACCAACCGAATCACCTCCCTCTTCAATATCAATTATCCTATTGTTCAGGCCGGTATGATATGGGCCAGCGGCTGGCGCCTGGCCAGTGCTGTAAGCAATGCCGGTGCACTGGGCCTTATCGGCAGCGGAAGTATGTATCCTGATGTGTTGCGGGAGCATATCCGTAAATGCAAAGCGGCTACGGGTAAACCGTTTGGAGTGAACGTGCCCCTGCTTTATCCCGATATCGATAAGCATATAGAGATAATACTCGAAGAAAAAGTACCTATTGTGTTCACTTCGGCGGGCAATCCCAAAACATGGACAGGCATCCTGAAGGAAAAGGGTGTGAAAGTGGTGCATGTAGTAAGCAGCAGCAAGTTTGCCCGCAAGGCAGAGGATGCCGGTTGCGATGCAGTGGTGGCCGAAGGGTTTGAAGCCGGAGGGCATAATGGCCGGGAAGAAACCGGCTCAATGGTATTGATACCTGCCGTGGCAGCGGCTGTAAAAATTCCTGTGCTGGCTGCGGGTGGTATTGCTACTGGCCGGCAAATGCTGGCCGCTATGGTAATGGGCGCAGAAGGTGTGCAAATGGGCAGCCGGTTTGTAGCCTGTGAAGAAGCTTCTTCGCACGAAGCATTTAAGAAAGTAGTGGTGAACGCCCAGGAAGGTGATACTGTGCTCACGATGAAACAGCTCACTCCTGTCAGACTGATCCGCAATGCATTCTACCACCAGGTGCAGGAAGCGGAGCAAAGAGGTGCATCACCCGAAGAGCTGAAAAACCTGCTGGGAAGGGGAAGGGCCAAAAAAGGAATGTTTGAAGGAAACCTGGAAGAAGGGGAACTGGAAATAGGGCAGGTGAGCGCTTTGGTAGATCGTATTTTACCGGCCGCAGATATCGTAAAAAAAGTGTGGGAGGAGTTTACAGAGAGCCTCGCAAATCCCATAGGAATGACCTAACTTTATATTATGGCCCCGTGTGCTTGTTGTAGTGCGATTAACCATTAATCACCAAATAGGGTCTCATGAAACCGAAATCAATCCTCATGGCCATAAGTCTCCTTAGTGCCGGAATAACTTATGCCTCACCCACCGATCCTCTATGCTGCGATGTAAAAGGAAAAAAAAATGATCTTGAAGGGCTGGTAGTGCATGCGGAGAATAAAAAGCCGCTGAAAGATGTAAACATCACTGCTTATCTTATTTCAAAAAAAGAAAAAGCCGTACATACTGATGAGTTGGGCAGCTATTCATTTGAAGCATTAAAGCCCGGCACCTATAAGTTCGTGTTTGAAAAAGCAGGCTTCAGAAAGGTGACCAAAGAAAAGATCGTGATCAAAACAGATGAAGCATTTCAATTGAATATTGAAATGATCGAGAATAAAGACTTTGATCTCGTCCCATCCCCACTGCATTTTGCCGATTTCTAATTGATAGCAATAACAGGAAATTAAAAATGGCCTTCTGCAAAGAAGGCCATTTGTTTTCATGGCTGTACTGGTAAGCAAAGGATCAATACAATTCACGGTCATGATCAATATTGAAATTGTCTGCGTTTTTCTGAATGTTGATCTCTTTATGTTTTTCCAGGAAGTTCTTGTATTTGCTGTAAATCTGTGGTGAAACCTCTTTTCCGTTCACTGTCAGCTTGCCGTCTTTATGGCGGATGGTATAATCCTCTTTTTTATTGAGCAGCCCATCATTTTCCAATCCGTCAATAAATTTTTTGTAATCACGCAATTCCTCTTTCGCTTTTTCTATTTCCACTTTTGCCTTTGCCAGGTCTTCTTTCAGTTTGGGCTCAATGTTTTTCATCTCTTCCTTCACTCTTTTCATCTCATCCTGGAGTTTAACCATATCGATTTGTTTTACTTTCTCCATTTCGGCTTTTATTTCGTCCCAATTCACTTTATTAAGTGATGCCTGCACTTCTGCCTGTATCTTTTTAAAATCGACTTCCTTCATGGCTCTTTCCATCTCTTCTTTCACTTTTTCCATATTCACTTCCTGCAGGGCTTTCTGCACTTCAAGCTGGATCTTTTGCTCATCCAGTTGCTTCATGGCCTGTGCCACACTGGCCATTGCTTTATCAAGATTCACTTTCATATCTATTTGATCCAATTCAGCGATCGCCTCATCAAGATCACGCACTTTTCTTTCTCTTTGTTGGGGTATTGTATCCTTGTCAGGTGTTTGTTGCTGATAACCGGGCGCCTGGTGACGGTCCCAGGAAAGAAGGGCTACGGTGGAAAGGAGGATAAGGGTTGCCAGCGCAATACGGCTGACAAAAAATGAGCTGGGTTTCATAACTGTTGATTTAAGGTTAAATTGTGTTACACGAAATTCTTCGTACCAAATATACGACCGATTTCGTATGATGTTAAATAAAAATCAGCTTAAGGGAAATTTTAACAGAAGGGGCTTCCCCGGAGTCGGGAGTCTTTAGTCGATAGTCTATAGTCGCCTTTCCATGCGTATCATTCTGCCCCTCATAGGTAAGTAAGTACACTGGTTTAAATGTAAGAGCCGGGTTCTCAACGTTGAGGAGAACCCGGCTCTTAATGTGCTATTCCTGTTAGTTATCCTAGATCAGGGGATAACGCGCATAGAAAGGGGACTATAGACTATCGACTAAAGACTCCCGACTACTTCTTGATCGCCCATTTTATCATCTCCTTCCACGTCGGCTTTTTACCATACATCAGGATACCTGTCCGGTAGATCTTACCGGCAAACCAGGTAGTAAAGATAAAACCGATGATAAGGGATACCATGGAAAGACCCAACTGCCACCAGGGAACGGTGCCGGGCACTCCGAAAGGTATTCTTGCCATCATGAAGATGGGAGAACTGAAAGGTATGATGCTTCCCCATACTGCAAGCGGGCTGGAAGGGTCTTTGATAACTCCGGGCAGGAGAACGATGGAAAGGATAACGATCATCGTAATAGGGAAGCTTAATGATTGTGCTTCCCGCATGTCTTCGTTTACTGCACTTCCTATAGCTGCATATAAGGATGAATAAAAGAAAAATCCACCCAGCAGATAGAAGGCAAAACAGCCAACGATCAGCGGCACATCAATGCTCGTGAAAATGGCTTGCACTCCTCCGATAATATTGTTGGCGGTGCTGCCATTGCCAAGGGAAGATGTGAAATTGTAAATAAGGAACATGCAAAGCACCCAGATAAAAAACTGTGTCAATGCCACCAGGCCGATCCCGATGATCTTGCCAAGCATCAGTTGGAATGGTTTTACGGATGATACGATCACCTCGGCAATACGGTTGGTCTTCTCTTCCATCACACCCATCATTACCTGGCTGCCATACAATAGAAGAATGATATAAATAAGAAAGCCTGCAGCGTAGCCTATGCCGGTGGCAACACCGGAATTGGCAGTGGTATCGTTGAAGTTTTGCTGCCTCAATGTTACTGTACTTTCCTGCAGTTTTGTTTTAATGCTGTCGGTGATCCCCAGCTTTTCATTTTTAATACCATCCCAGATATTATTGAGCTTTCGCTGCACACCGGCAGAGCTTTCTATTCCCAGGGTCCTGCCTGTTTGCAGGGAAAGCTTTAGGCCTGCTTCCCAGTTGCTTTCGGGTGATACAACAATAAATCCGTCGTAGCCCAATGCTTTGTAATTGGCTTTAACGCTGTCTGCACTGTAATTGACAAGGGAAAGAATATTGGAACTGTCTTTCAGATTTTCCCTTTCAATTTTTCCTTTATCAAAATAGCCCGAAGAATCGATCACGGCTACACGGAGCACGGAAGATGTTGAGGAAGCGATATACGTTGAACCGAATATCAATCCAAGGTACAGTAAGGGGAAAAGGATCGTACTGATGATAAATGTTTTTTTCCGGACCCTTGTAAGGTATTCCCTTTGTATGATGAGTAATATCTTATTCATAATTGCGAATTAGTGTTAGGTGTTAATGGCATTAAGCAGTTATATCTTGGAATTGGCGGGCAGCAGGAGTGTCTTCTACCAGCCTGATAAAAATATCATTCAGTGAAGGCAGTATTTCATTGAATGATTCAATATGCAATCCCTTATGGATGAAATATTCCAGTACATCATTATTAGTATAGCCCGGATCGAGCTTGATTACTACTTCATGTTCATTCTTTTCTTTTACCTGGAATAAATGAATGGCAAGATGCTCAGCCATCAGTTTATTGGAGAAGGCTACACGGAAAAGGTTTTCCTTGTAATTATGCTTGATATCCTTCACTGTGCCATCCAGCATTTTCTGTCCTTTATTCACCAGGGCAATATGATCGCAGATCTCTTCCACCTGTTCCATCCGGTGTGTACTGAATATAATGGTAGCGCCGCTTTTGGCCAGGTTATAGATCTCATCTTTGATAAGATTGGCATTCACGGGATCGAGGCCGCTGAAAGGCTCATCGAGAATGATCAGTTTGGGGTTATGTAATACGGTGGTCACAAACTGCAGTTTCTGGCTCATCCCCTTTGAAAGGTCTTCTACCTTTTTATTCCACCAGCTTTCCATGTCGAGCCTGGCAAACCATTCTTTGATCTTTGTGGTGGCATCATGTTTACTCAATCCTTTCAATTGGGCAAGATAGAGGGCCTGTTCACCGATCTTCATCTTTTTATACAAGCCTCTTTCTTCGGGCATATAACCGATATGGACAATATCGTTAAGGGGATCGAATTTTTTACCATCGAAGATGATCTCACCCTGGTCAGGATAAAATATACCTGTGATCATCCGGATCAGGGTTGTTTTACCTGCGCCATTCGGACCAAGCAGGCCGAATATTTGTCCTTTTTCAATGGTGAGGCTGATATCATCCACAGCTTTCTGCGTGGCAAAATACTTTCTGAGGTGTTGTAGCTCAAGAATTGGCATTGTGTGTAGTTTGTGAAGCAAAAATAACCGTCCTGTGCTCTCCTTACTAATATTTCATAGAGGCAATATGCCGTCAGAGGAGTTATTGGCCCGTTAATAACCATCTGGTCCGGCTCAGGCCATTTCCTTTATCTTTTGTGCTACCCTTTCTCCGTCCATGGCTGCACTTACGATACCGCCTGCATATCCGGCCCCTTCTGCACAGGGGTAAAGATTTTTCACCTGGGGGTGTTGCAGGGTCTGCGGATCGCGCGGTATGCGTATGGGAGAAGAAGTGCGGGATTCTGTGGCCACTGCCACGGCTTCGTTGGTAAAATAACCTCTCATCTTTTTCCCGAATTCGCTGAATGCCTGCCTGAGGCTGTTATGAACAAAAGGAGGCAATACTGTTTCCAGTGCCGCTGATTGAAGGCCGGGAAGATAAGAGCAGTCGGGCAGGGTAGTGGAAAGCTTGTTTTCGGTGAAGTCGACCAGTCTTTGAGCAGGTGCTACAAATTTGCCGCCGCCTGCCTGGAAAGCCTTTTGTTCCACCAATTGCTGGAACTTCATTAATAATAAGGGGTCCTTTATGGAAGCAGGCAGTTTTTGTTTCTTCATATAAGATAGGGCATCTTCCGGCGAAATGGTGACCACGATGCCGCTGTTGGCATAAGGATTATTTCTTTTGGAAGGGCTCCAGCCGTTTACCACCAGTTCGCCAGGTGAAGTGGCAGCGGGGGCAATGATTCCCCCCGGACACATGCAAAAGGAAAAAACGCCCTGACCATCCACTTGCTGCACCAGGCTGTAGGAAGCGGGCGGCAGCAGCTCATCTTTGGAAGTGGTGTGGTACTGGATGTTATTGATCAGTGATTGTGGATGTTCCACGCGAACACCGAGGGCAAATGGTTTTGCTTCGATCAGTATATTGCGGTGGTGAAGCATTTCAAAAATGTCGCGGGCTGAGTGGCCGGTAGCAAGCACTACGGCGCCGGCTTTGAATACTGAACTATCGGCTGTTCGTACTCCTTTTGCTTCACCGTTTTCTATAATGATGTCAACTACTTTTTTTTCAAAGAGGAATTCGCCGCCATAGCCGGTGATTGTTTCACGCATGGCCGTGATGATCTGCGGCAGTTTATTGGTGCCGATATGCGGATGTGCTTCGTACAGGATCTTTTCTTCTGCGCCGAAGTGTACAAAGAGGTTGAGGATCCTGGCTATATCACCGCGTTTGGAGCTGCGGGTGTATAATTTACCATCACTGTAAGTGCCGGCTCCGCCTTCGCCGAAGCAATAGTTGCTTTCAGGGTTTACTTCTCCTTCTTTGTTCAATGCGGCAAGATCGCGGCGTCGTGCGCGTACATCTTTACCTCTTTCAAGGATAATGGGTTTGATGCCTGAAAGGATCAGATTAAGTGCAGCAAATAAACCGGCAGGTCCGGCACCAATGATCAATGCCGTATTGGCAGCTTTACTTACATCTTTGAAGTGGAATGGCATCAATTCCCTTTGCTGATAAGGTTCATTGATAAAAGCCTGTACGCTGAGATTGATCCAGGCCTGGCGTCCGCGGGCATCGATGGATCGTTTGAGAATAGTGAAACCGGAAACATTGTTAGGTTTCACAGCAGCAGCGCTGGCGATATATTTTTTTACAGTGGTTTCGCTGGCTGCTTCGGAAGGAAGCAGTTTGAGGGAAATAAGTTTTTGCATGCGGTCAGGTTTTTATCCTGAAACAATGATTTGTATCGCAAAAATACGATACGGGCATGTATCACTCAAACTGGGGATAGAAGATATGTTCCGTTGACCGGTGTTCGTTGTCCGATCATTATCAGATTTCCGGTCAACGAACAATGGCCAACGAACAATGGTCAACGAATATCAGACGCAGTTTCTTGCAATTACATAATATCAGTCATTTTGGCTTAGGAAAATACACACCTTGAGAGGGTGTTTTCACCAATAAAAAAAAGTAGGAGCAGATTATGGGTTTTTGTTTGTAACAATAAGGAAATCTTTATACCTTCAAAATATCCGGTTGAATGATGCTAAAGAAATTTTAGCATAGTGAA
>DATAJQ010000012.1:0-2455 GCA_036262095.1 Chitinophagaceae bacterium
TATGCGGCAACTGCTGATCTTATATCTATTGGTTGTGATAACGGGATGCGGCGTTGCCAAATCGTCCTTTTCTCCTTATAAAAAATATCCGCCGGAGGTATTGCAAAAGGATTATGCCATTTACCGGCAAACCCTGGAAGAAGCTCATCCGGGCCTTTACTGGTATACCAGCAAAGACAGTATGGACTATTATTTTGATAAAGGGTTTCAACAATTGAATGATTCATTGACGGAGCCTGAATTCAGGAAAATACTGTCTTATGTTACGGCTAAAATAAATTGCGGCCACACTTCTGTTCGCCCATCCAAAACTTTTGCCAAATACCAGGACACAGTGCGCCTGGGCCGTGTGTTCCCATTAAGCCTTAAGCTTTGGCAGGATACGGCCGTGGTTGCAGCCAATCTTAACCGTCGTGATTCTATTTTGAAAAGGGGCACGATTATCACAGCCATCAACGGCTTACCAATGGATAAGATCGTGGATACACTCTTCAGTTATATTGGAACAGACGGCTACAATAGAACAAACAAATACCAGGTCCTTAGCAACCGCGGGTATTTTGGTTCCCTTTACAGCACTTTGTTTGGCTACCCCCCTGCTTACAGCATCAATTTTATCGACAGCATGGGGCGGGCAGGCACCACGCTGCTCAGGCCTTTCTTCCCCGGAGCAGATACAATGGCAAGGGCGCAGGCTGTTCCGGTAAGGCGATTACCACAACCATCAAGAAAAGAGCGGAAGCAAATGCGGCGGAATTCTGTACGCTTACTGAAGCTTGACACAGCCGGCCATGTTGCCATGATGGATTTGAATTCTTTCGGCCGCGGTTATGGTCTGAAAGGGTTTTTCCGTCGTTCATTCAGAGCCTTAAAGAAAAATAAGATCGAGCATCTTATTATTGATGTAAGAGGAAATGGTGGAGGCAGTGTAACCAATTCTACCCTGATCACCCGGTTTTTAAGTGATCACCCGTTCAAGGTTGCCGATTCATTGTATGCTATCCGTAAAAGAAAAACCTACAGCCGTTATATACAGAACGATTTTTTTAACCGGCTTTTCCTCACCCTGTTTGCGCCAAAGCGGAAAGATGGGAAATACCATTTCAAGTACTACGAACGTCATTTGTTCAAGCCAAAAAAGAAAAATCACTTTGACGGTAAAACCTATATCCTGACCGGAGGTAATTCATTTTCAGCTACAACATTATTTGCGAGTGCTATCATGAAGCAGGACAATGTGACATTGATAGGAGAAGAAACCGGTGGTGGAGCTTATGGAAATTCTGCCTGGCTGATACCGGATATGGCATTACCGGGAACCAAAGTGCGTTTCCGTTTACCGCTTTTCCGGCTGGTGATCGATAAAAATGTACCTAAGGATGGCAGAGGTGTGCAGCCTGAAATTCCCTCTTTTCCAACTGTGGACGCTGTAAGAAAAGGGGTCGATTACAAATTGGTGAAGGCAATGGAATTAATAAAACAGGATAAAGACCCCTCTCATCAATAACTATCCTTCCAGTATCATAAAACCGTCTGCATCTTTCAAAAAAGGCAGTTTTTCCCTTACTGCTTCCAGTGGTTCTTTCTGAAGGGTGATAGTATAAATAGATTCTTCATCCTTCTTTTGGTAAAGCACTTCACCCATTGCATCCACTACCATGCTTTCTCCGGTATGAGGATTGCCATTGCCATCTTCTCCAACCCGGTTTACACCAATAACAAAAGACTGGTTTTCGATCGCCCGGGCTTGTAGCAATGTTTTCCAGGCATTGACGCGGCGTTCAGGCCAGTTGGCTACATATACGAGCAGATCATATTCCGGTGTTCCTGATTGTGATTGCTGACGGGCCCAAACAGGAAAGCGAAGATCATAACAGATCAGGAGGTTGATCTTCCAGCCCTTAACGGAAGCTATCAGCCGTTTTGAACCTGCAGTGTAATGTTCATCTTCACCAGCGTAAGCAAAGCGATGACGCTTGTCATAGATGCCGTATTGTCCATTGGGCAGCATCCATACAAGCCGGTTATAATAATTTCCTTCTTCTTCGATGATAACACTTCCTGTAAGAATGATCTTTTTAGCCGCGGCTATTCTTTTCATCCATTGAATGGTTTCTCCTTCCATTGTTTCGGCCAGCACCTCCGGACGCATGCTGAAGCCGGTGCTGAACATTTCGGGCAGGATTACCAACTCCGTCTTTTCTTTTATCCCCATTATCTTTTCTTCCAGCATGGCCAGGTTGGCCGCTTTATTTTCCCAGTGGAGGTTTGTTTGAACAAGGCTGACAGTAAGTGAAGACATAATCTTGTTTTAGAACTGTAAAAATAATAAAGCCGCAGGAGTTGACCTGCGGCTTTATTATAGGTTCTATTAAATTATTTATCTGCTTTATTTATTTCTTCCTTCAGTACCTTGTTTTCACCTTCCAGTTGTTGAACACGTTTATCCATTTCA
>DATAJQ010000013.1:0-4927 GCA_036262095.1 Chitinophagaceae bacterium
GAAGCCTGTTTTTATGCCAGGATAATCAAACGGGCGCAGGAACGTAACCTGGACGGCGGAGAAGCTTCCTGGATACTGGAACATAACGAAATGATGAAAAAAGGGATCGAAAGCATCAACGGAAAGGTTTATAAGAAGTACAGGATTTACGAAAAAGCGTTATGAAAGAAAAAGTATTGATAACAGGCGCCAGTGGTTTCATCGGGTTCCACCTGATAGAAGCTGCCCTGGAAATGGGACTGGACGTGTGCGCTGCAGTGAGACGAAACAGCGATGTTCGCCACCTGCAGGTACATAACATCCAGTACTGCTATCCTGATTTCAATGACGTGGAAAGCCTGAAGAATGAACTCGAAAAATCCGGATGCCAATACATTATTCATGCATTAGGCACTACCAAAGCCGGTACACAGGAAGATTACAACGCCATCAATGCCGGCTATACTTATAATATTGCAAAAGCTGCAGAAGCATTAGGACCTTCTTTTAAGAAACTGGTCTTTATCAGCAGCCTGGCAGCACTGGGGCCTTTGAGTGAAGCATCGGAGACCATCACTGAACAGACCCACCCCCACCATGTTACTGCCTATGGCAAAAGCAAGTTACTGGCAGAGCAGCAACTGGCCACACTTTCCGTTCCGTATGTAGTGCTGAGGCCAACAGCTGTATATGGCCCGAGGGAGAAGGATATTTTTATCATGTTCCGCACCATCAAACGCGGATGGGAGCCCTATATCGGGAAGAAGGAACAACAACTGAGTTTTATTTATGTAAAGGACCTGGCAGTGATCGCTATCAATGCCCTGTTTAATAAGAGCGCATCCCGGGATGTGTTCAATGTATCGGACGGAAAGTCTTACAGCCGTTACCAGTTGGCTAATTCTGTAAAGGCTTTTCTGCATAAGAAAACAACCAAAATACATTTGCCTTATTCAGTAGTA
Source organism: Chitinophagaceae bacterium (assembly GCA_036262095.1). GTDB lineage: Bacteria > Bacteroidota > Bacteroidia > Chitinophagales > Chitinophagaceae > Terrimonas_A. Next base: position 942 of record DATAJQ010000013.1, read on the forward strand.
AAAGGATTGGCATTTGTACTGGAGAAAACATACCGCTTCATGAATGCAGTGCCTGCCCTGAACCGTGAAAAGCTGAATGAGCTTACAGCATTGAACTGGCATTGCAGTATTGAAAAGGCAAAAAAGGAATTAGGTTTTGCGCCTGCTTATGACCTGGATGAAGGCTTGCAGGAGACCCTGGCCTGGTATAAGCACAATAATTGGATATAACACATTTTATATACTGTTTTAAAACAACCAACATGAGTCAGCAAATACGGAAAGCAGAAGGGAAACTGGGCATATTGACACCCGGAATGGGCGCCGTTGCCACTACATTAATGGCCGGTGTGATCGCCATCAATAAAGGATTATCGAAGCCGATCGGGTCGGTGAGCCAGATGGGCAATATCCGCCTGGGGAAAAGAACTGAAAACCGTAACCCTCTGATCAAAGACTTCGTGCCTCTTGCCAACCTGAAAGACATTGTGTTTGGTGGCTGGGACCTTTATGAAGATAACGTGTACGAAGCTGCCATGCATGCAAAAGTGCTGGACCCGCATCTGTTGCTCCAGATCAAACCAGAACTGGAAACCATCCGCCCGATGAAGGCCGTGTTTGATAAGAAATTTGTAAAGAACCTCGATGGCACTTACATTAAAACAGGTGCTACCAAATGGGACCTGGCCAAGCAGGTAATGGATGATATCGAGAATTTCAAAGACGCCAATGACCTCGATCGCGTGGTGCTGGTATGGTGCGGTTCAACTGAAATATTCTTTGAAGCATCTGAAGTGCATCAAACCATTGAAAACTTTGAGCAGGGCTTAAAGGATAATGATCCGAACATTTCTCCCAGCATGATCTATGCTTATGCAGCGATCAAACTGGGTGTTCCCTTTGCAAATGGTGCGCCTAACCTGACCGTGGATATTCCTGCATTGGTTGAGTTGTCAAAACAAACCAATACACCTATTGCCGGTAAGGATTTCAAAACAGGACAGACCCTGATGAAAACCATCCTTGCTCCCGGCCTGTCTGCAAGAGCATTGGGTGTTTCCGGCTGGTTCTCTACCAATATCCTTGGCAACCGTGACGGATTGGTGCTGGATGATCCGGATAATTTCAAAACAAAAGAAGTTTCCAAGCTGGGTGTGCTGGAAGATATCTTCAAACCTGAAGACAATCCGGAACTCTATGGCGATATCTATCACAAAGTGCGTATCAACTATTATCCTCCACACGGAGATAATAAAGAGAGCTGGGACAATATCGACATCTTCGGATGGATGGGCTACCAGATGCAGATCAAGGTAAACTTCCTTTGCCGCGATTCTATTCTTGCTGCTCCGATCGTACTGGACCTTGCCTTGTTCATCGACCTGGCTAAACGTGCAGATATGTCCGGCATTCAGGAATGGTTGTCATTCTACCTGAAATCACCGCAAACAGCGGAAGGTTTGAGGCCTGAACATGATATTTTCAAACAACTGATCAAATTGCAGAATACACTTCGCCACTTAATGGGTGAAGACCTGATCACGCACCTGGGACTGGATTATTACCAGGAGCTGGTAGACATATTATGATCAAAGCAGCAAAAGCCATAGCCACCTGCGGCATTGGTTATATGGGGAAAGGAGGCGGAAGCGTGGCGGCCGCAGTGTATTGCGTGGTGTGGCTATTGGTTGCAGAAAATATATCAACAGTATGGTCAATCGTTCTGGCATTGGCCATACTGTTTCTCGGTATATGGAGTTCTTATAAAGTGGAAAGTGGATGGGGGCACGACAGCAGTAAGGTGGTGATAGATGAGGTGGCAGGCATGATGATTACTTTGTTGTGGGTTCCTGTGGATATAAAATATGCTCTGTTGGGGTTTATCCTGTTCCGCTTTTTTGATATACTTAAGCCATTAGGTATTAAAAGCGCTGAAAGGTTGCCCGGAGGATGGGGAGTGATGGCTGATGATGTGCTGGCAGGTGTATATGCTTTTGCCCTTCTCCGGTTGGTGATAGAGACAAAATGGGTCTGATATGACTATTTTTCTAAAGGCTAATGTAGCTTCCCTGATTGCTTCCCTGTGTGATTATCTCATTACTATCATGCTTGTTCAGCTATTTCATGCAGATGTTGTATGGGCTGGCGTAACAGGCACGGTTTGTGGCGGGGTGATCAACTTTATGATCGGAAGGCATTGGGTGTTCCGTGCAGGAGATCAGGCGGCAGGAAAACAGGCGCTGAGATACCTGTGGGTATGGGTGGGAAATCTGGCATTGAATGCGACAGGAATGTACCTGTTGGCCAAACAGGCAGGTATTCATTATATATTGGCAAAAGTGGTCACATCATTGTTAGTGGCTGTTGGCTGGAATTATACTTTACAGAGGAAATATGTTTTTTTGAATAATACAAGACAAGATGAAGCGCGCGAAGAGTTTTAAGGAGGTGTGGTTACTTTTTTTATTGGTTTTTACCACTACGCTGTTGTACGGACAAACTACAGTGGTGAAAGGTGTGATACGTGATGCTTCCACCGGTTCTCCCCTCCCTTTTGTTAGCGTCTATTTCAAAGGCGCCAAAGGCGTTATCAGCGGAGAGAACGGAAGCTATTCCCTTTCAACGACCAATCCAAAATTGACGGTCATCACTTTTTCGTATGGCGGTTATAAAACGATTGAACGCAAAATTGAGACCGGCGTAGAGCAGGAACTGAATATTGAGCTTGAACTGGAGGCCCTGAGCGAAGTGACTGTAAGAAATACCAAACGCGGAAAATACAGCAATAAAAATAACCCTGCAGTTGATCTGATCCGCAAGGTGGTGGAGCATAAGCGTGACAACCGCGTAAGCTCTTATGATTATGTACAATACCAGCAATACGAAAAGATCGAGCTTTCCCTTACCAATAAGCCAGAGAAATTATTAAAGAACAGGTTGTTCAAGAATTTCCGTTTCTTACTGGAAAACTCCGATTCTTCCAAGATAGAAGGAAAGGCGCTGTTGCCGATCTATCTCGAAGAAACATTGTCGGATAAATATTTCCGTAAAGATCCCTCCAAGGAAAAAACTTATGTGCTGGCAAAGAAAAAAGTGAACCTGGGTGAGTTTATCGACAATGACGGTATCAGCCGTTACCTGAACAGCATGTATGCTGATATTGATGTGTATGAAAATAATATCGGGATACTGGGCAACCAGTTCCTGAGCCCTATTGCAGATGGAGCGCCTACATTTTATCGTTTCTATATCCGCGATACAGTTGAGCTGGATGGCATCAAACTGATACAACTTGCTTTTACTCCCCGCAACCTGAATGATCTCCTGTTCCGCGGTTCATTGTTCGTTACCCTCGATGGTAATTATGCCGTGCAGAAAATAACCATGGCTGTGAGTAAGCATGCCAACCTTAACTGGTCGAGGGAACTGCGCATCAACCAGGAGTTTGAAAGAGGAACAGATGGCCGCTATCATGTGATCATGAGTAATATGCTGTCTGAATTTGCACTGACCAAAAAAGCAGATGGCGGTATCATGGGCGAAAGGACCGTATCGTTTAAAAACTTTACGATCAATCAGCCTGCACCGGATAGTGTGTACAAGGGAAAAGATTTGGTGGAGGTAGAAAATCCAGCACAGGCACAGGATAGTTTTTGGGTAACCAACCGTCACAGGCCCCTGACTGAAACAGAATCTTCCGTGTACACAAACATGGACAGCCTGGTGAAAATGAAATCATACCGGCGTCTGATGGACTGGGCCACTCTCCTGCTGGCAGGATACAAGTCGTTTGGCATATTTGAAGTAGGGCCAGTAAATGCATTCTATAGCTTTAACCCTGTGGAAGGGTTCCGTTTACGCGCCGGCGGACGTACCACCACCAAGTTGAGTCCCAATATTTACCTTGAGAATTATGTGGCGTATGGTTTCAAGGATAAGAAATGGAAATATTATTTATCAGGCACCTATTCATTCAATCACAAATCCATTTACTCGTATCCGCTGAA
>DATAJQ010000014.1:0-6000 GCA_036262095.1 Chitinophagaceae bacterium
TGCTGGCGCTGTCGCCCACCAATATGATATCTATACCTGCTGCATCAAATATTTTTGCGAAAGAATAATCATAAGCCGTGATCATGGAGATCTTTTCACCGGCTAATTTCATTTTCTGGATCGTATTCGTGGTTACTTTCCTGGCTTCCTTACTGATTGACATGAAACTTGTTTGAAGGGATAAAAGTAGGTAAAATCAGGCTTTCGTTTGTTCAGGTCTGATTTCTTCATAAAGGGACTGTATCAGCCCGTCGGCCAAACCGATCTTGGGTACAAATATTTCCTCGGCATCGGCCCAGCGCATTACATTGATATAAATCAGCAATGCAGGTACGATCACATCTGCACGGTCTTCACGCATACGGTAAAGGCTCATGCGCTGCGGAAGTGAAAGGCTGCTGAATTCTTTATAATAATCCCTCAGCAGTTCGAGGCTTAAAGGTTTTCCGTCTTTCCGTTTGGAGATGGAAAATATTTTATTGATGTTGCCGCCTGAACCGATAGCTGTAACATGATGGAATCCCTTTGTCCGGTTTTTGATGAATTCTTTCATCGCATCCCATTGTGCTTCTGTTACCTGGTTCTTTAATATGCGAATGGTGCCGATATTGAATGATTCTTTAAATATGAGCTTGCCATCACTGAAGAAAGTCAGCTCCGTGCTGCCACCGCCCACATCTATATAGAGGTAAGATTCATCACTGGTCAGGTTTTCCGCAATATGGTTTTCGTAGATGAAAGATGCTTCCTCCTGTCCGCTGATGATGTTGATCTGTATGCCTGTTTCAGCTTTTACTTTATTGATGATGTCCTGCCCATTGGTGGCATCACGCATGGCTGAAGTGGCGCAGGCTTTTATATGCTTAACATCATATACATCCATCAGCAGTTTGTACGACTTGATCGTTTTTATCACTTTTTCTGCGCGGGAAACAGTGATCTCTCCTTTGTCAAACACATCAAAGCCGAGACGGAGAGGCACGCGTACCAGTGCCATTTTTATGAATTCAGGTTTATTGTTGGGCGCAATATGTACGTCGCTGATCAGTAGTCTTGCCGCATTACTTCCAATATCAATAGCTGCCAGTCTCAATTTGTTCCATGGTTTTGTTGAATAAATACTGGTAAATATCGACCTGTGATCTTACCTGCTTCCTGCCAGTCCTTACATATTCATTGGCTAGTTCATTGTCCAGCCATCTTGCCTTCACATTATCACGAAGCTGTATTTCCAGTATATCCATCAGCTCTTTCTTTATTTCTTCGTCCCAGATAGGGCAAGTGGCTTCCACACGATGCTCCAGGTTGCGCAACATCCAGTCGGCCGAAGATATATAAACTTTCTCTTTGCCCTTATTATGAAATACCCACACCCGTGCATGTTCCAGGTATTCATCCACGATACTGATCGCCTTTACCGGAATCCTAAATTTTTTGTTCTCACTAAGCATGCAAAAAATACCTCTTACGATCAGTCTTACCGGAACCCCTGCCTTGGCCGCCTCATACAGTTTATCGATCATTCCCTCATCCGAAAGGGAATTCATTTTTAAAGTGATGCCACAGGGTTTTCTTTTTTTCGCCATTCTGATCTCTTCATCGATCAGTTTATACATTTCATTACGGACGATAGACGGACTCGGAATAATGGCCTGGCAGCTTCTCAATGCATGAACGTCACCTCCGCGATGATGTTCCAGGTAATTGAAGATACGGCTCAGGTCGGTCATGATGCGGGGATTGGACGTCAGCAGGCAATGATCGCCATACACGCGCGCAGTTTTTTCATTCAGGTTGCCGGTGCTTACAAATCCGTACAACACATTTTTGTCTTTCACTTTTTTGCGGATCATGCAGAGTTTGGCATGCACTTTCATATTCGGGATGCCTACCAGTACTTTCGCTCCTTCTTCTTCCAGTCTCGCTTTCCATTCAAGATTGGCTTCCTCATCAAAGCGCGCACGGAGTTCAAGCATTACCACCACTTCCTTGCCGTTTCTTACGGCATTGATCAGCGCATTGATGATCTTTGATTGTGAAGCCAGGCGATAGCAGGTGATCTTGATCGTGCTTACATCCGGATCAATCGCTGCTTCGCGGATGATATCAATAAGTGGTGTAAAGGAATGGTAGGGTAGATGGAGCATAATATCCTTTTCCAATACTGCATCCGATACACGACGGTCAGCAAGCGATGGATGGTCAAAAGGTTTTTGCCTTGGTTTCTTTACTTTGAATACCTGCTCAGGAAAATCCATAAAGTGCCTGAAATTATGGATACGCCCACCGGGGATCAGGTTATCCTTTTTAGTAAGGTTGAGACGGCGGGTCAGGTATTCCAGCAATCCCGGATCCATTTCTTTATCATACACAAACCGTACAGGTTTCCCCTTTCTGCGGTTCTTCAGCCCTTTTTCGATCTTCTGAATAATGTTGGTGGAGATGTCACTGTCTATATCCAGCTCGGCATCACGTGTTACTTTAAACACATGGGCGTGGTATTGATCATAGCCGAAGTAAGAAAATATTTCAGGGAGATTGCAACGGATCACATCTTCCAGCAAAATAATGCGGTGTTCGTTTTGTTTGGACGGCAAAATCACAAACCGCCCCAATACCCGGCTCGGCACTTCGATCAGCGCATATTTCTTTTTAAGTGCACTGTCTTTCTTCCACATCACTACACCAAGGTAAATGGATTTATCGCGGAGATTGGGGAACACGGGGATGTTCTCGATCATCAGCGGGATCACGTTGGAACTCACTTCAGCATCATAGTAATCGCGCACAAAAAGGTATTGCTCCGGTGTAAGCTCATTTTCATTTACCAGGAATATCTTCTGGGCTTTCATCTGACGTTGCACATCTTCCCAGATCCGGGCAAACTCACTTTGCTGGTTCAGCACGGTCATTTGTATATCGTCAAGGATCTGTTGGGGATTGTTTTCGAGGTGCATATTGGCCTTGCTGCCCACCAGCATCATCCGTTTCAGTGTGGCCACCCTTACCCGGAAGAACTCATCGAGGTTATTGGAAAAAATACCCAGGAAGCGGATCCGTTCCCGGAGCGGCACTGTTTTATCGGCTGCTTCCTGCAATACACGTGCATTAAAAGAAAGCCAGCTTATGTCCCGGGCAATCGTTTTTTGTTTGAAAGGCGGATGCGACATGAAAACATGGTTAGTTATCTGATAAAGTTAACTAAGAAGATGCATCGCTTGCGTTAAGTTTTGATAACCCCCGCTTCTTGTTATACCAGGGTAGTAAAGCAAAACTCAGCAATCCTCCAAACAGTATTACAAAGGTCTGCACGATCCAAAGCAACCAGCCGAATGCTGCGGCAATGCTTTGTTGCAGTCCATAAAGCATCATCGTGCCTTCAATCAGTAATGCATAGCCTCCGATGCCGCCGGGAGAGATGATCATGCCGATGCTGCCGGCAGAGAGAATGGTGAAGGCTTCTTTTACCCCGTAATGCTGGGTTTCCTGCAAAGCCTGGAAACCGAGATAACCACCGGAAAAATAAGTACCCCATAAAATGATAGTGAGGATAATGAATTGTCCGCGTTTTTTAAGATGCTGGATGGATGCCAACCCCTGCCACACCCGCATGGCAATATTCCTCAGAATGGCCCGGAGGTCCTTGAATGTTTTTTTCTTCAGCACCATCCACAGACCTATGATAAGTGCGATCACTGTTGCAACGATCAACAGGATCATCAGCCCGGAAACCTTTGTCTCTTCTTTTTCACCGGGTGAGTTGAAGATCTGATCCACGATCTGCGTGTACAGGCCGGGCTGTATGGCCAGCGTGATGCCGAAGACGATCAGCAGGGTCATTGCATCGATCAGGCGTTCGAGAATGATGGTGCCTACGAGCTTATCAGCCGGGATCTTTTCATACCTGGCCAGCACGGTGCATTTCAGTACTTCGCCCAGCCGGGGCACACCCTGGTTGGCGAGATAGCCGATCATGACAGCAAAAAAGGTATTTGCTTTTTTAGGACTGTACCCGAGAGGTTCCATCAGCAGCCGCCAGCGCAGGGCCCTGATATAATGTCCGAAAATAAGAATGATAACAACAGGAATGGCAAGATAGTAACGCGCATTCAATAAGGCATACCGTATCTGTATCCATTCCTTTTTATTGATGTTTTTGACGGATAACCAGACAAAGAAAAAGCCAAGACTGAAAAAGAAAAGGTATTGCAATAAGGTTTTGACCTTTTTATTCATGGCTTGGGTATAACGGTTATTCTTACAGCTTATTTCCTTCTTTCGGGAAAACGATCCAGGGATTGAAGGTTTTGGCTTTTTCGAAATCCATTGTGGCATAGGAGATGATCACCACCACATCGCCTACCATACCTTTACGGGCAGCAGGGCCATTGAGGCAGCAGATGCCGGAGCCTCTTTTACCTTTTATTACATAAGTTTCCAGCCTCTCACCGTTATTGACATTCACTACCTGCACTTTTTCATTTTCAATGATGTTAGCGGCTTCTATCAGGTCTTCATCGATGGTAATGCTGCCAACATAATTAAGATTCGCTTCGGTAATGACCGCTCTGTGGATTTTTGATTTCAGTATTTCGATCTGCATATAGTTAGAATAGTGAGATAATGCTATGATATCTGTTTAAAGGTTTAAGAATTTAAAACTTGTTTGAACCCTAAACTCTTTAACCTTTAAACTTAAATATCAGGGTCAGCAAAAGTAGTTTATTTAAAAACGAAAAAAGAAAGTAATGGTTCTGTTTCAGCAACCGGTTTTCCCACAAAGACGACGAAGGCCACAAAGAATATTTGTGTATACCCGGAAAACCATAAAAGTCCCGGCAGTAATTCTTTGTGGCCTTCGTCGTCTTTGTGGGAAACATTCAAACTGAGTCAATACCAAAAGCGGCTTAGTTCAATAGCAAGTTATCTATTAGCCGCACTTCGCCGAGGAATGCTGCGGCGAGAGCTACCAGTTTTTGCCGGCCATCCCAATCTTCGGCAGGATAAAGCGTTCCTCCATCAGCAATAGCCACATAATCCACCCGGAAACCTTTCCCGGTAAGCTGGGCTGCTGCCTGCTCTTGCAGCTCTTTCAGTGAGCCTGGTTTCAGGTTTTCCCGGATATGCTCCAGCGCCTGGTAAATAGCTACTGCTGCATTTCTTTCCGCTTCACTTAAGCGCATATTGCGGCTGCTCATAGCCAGCCCGCTTTTTTCACGAAGGGTAGGAGAGATATGCAGATTCACTGTTTGCCCCAGGCCGGTTAGTTCCAGCAGTTTTTTGACGACCATGCATTGCTGGTAATCTTTTTGCCCCATGTACAAATTGTCAGGCAGCACAATTTCCAGCAGCCGGTGAACGATCTGGCAGACTCCCTGGAAGTGTCCGGGCCTGAAACTGCCCTCGAGAAGGCTTTCCAGGTAGCCCAGCTCATATTTTTTTTTCAACATCTGTCCGGAGGGGTACATTTCCTCAACAGGCGGCAGAAACAGGATATCACAACCGGCAGCTTCCAGCAGGCTGATATCCCTTTCAATGGTGATAGGGTATTTGGCGTAATCGGCAGGGTCATTGAACTGGGTAGGGTTCACAAATATGCTTACAACAGAGAGATCGTTTTCTTTTTTGGAAGCTTCCAGGAGGGAAATATGCCCCTCGTGAAGGGCTCCCATGGTGGGGGCAAACCCCGTTTTTTTGCCTTTTTTGCGCTGTTTTTCCAGGTGGTCCCGGAGCTCAACCGCTCTTTTAAATAGGATCATAATTAGGCTTATTCACATCAAAAAACGACGCAACTTAACTATTCCTTATAAAAAACAGTACCTTTGCACACGTTTTTTCAAAATGATCATTTAAACGGGACAACATGTCAGCAAAAAAGAGAATCTTATTTATTGCCAACGAAATGTCTCCCTACCTGGAGTTGACAGAATTTTCAGAAACTGTAAATAAACTGGCCATAAAAGCGAATGATAACGGGTTTGAGGTACGCTGCATTATGCC
>DATAJQ010000015.1:0-12876 GCA_036262095.1 Chitinophagaceae bacterium
CCACCGCCGCCTTTGTTATAACCGCCGCCAGAGCCGCCTTTTTTAAAGCCGCCTCCGCCACCACCGCCGAAGCTTCTTTTCTTGAATCCTCCGCCACCGCTACCTTCAGGTTTAGGACGGCTTTCATTCACAACGATGTTACGGCCGTCTACTTCTGTGCCATTCAAAGCAGAGATAGCAGCTTGAGCCTGGTCATCGTTAGGCATTTCTACAAATCCAAAACCTTTACTGCGGTTAGTGAATTTGTCGAGAACGATTTTGGCAGAGGTCACTTCGCCGTGTGAAGCAAAAAGGTTTGAAAGATCCTGGTCTTTCAGGTTCCAACTGAGGTTTCCAACGTAAATGTTCATTTTGAAAGTTTTTAAAAAACAAAAAGTGCTAACAGTTGACAGTAACCAATGAACATTTATCGGTTTTTCGAAACGTTCAGGACTTGTGACACTGTACAGAACACCAAATCACTACGAATGTAGAGCTTTTTTTTTGACATATATTATTTTATTTGGCTGTAGTCCTTACTGGGAGCGGGATACAGCGCTAAGCGGCTGGTTTTTAGGGAAGAAAATAAAAAAAGCCCCTCTTTTGAAGGGGCTTTTCCGGGTATTTTTTAAGGAGAATTATTCAGCGATAACTTCAAATTCAACCTCGGTGGAATGACCATTGCCGAAGTCGATATTGGCTTTGTAGCTGCCTAATTCTTTCACTTCATCAGTGATGTGGATCTTGCGGCGATCGATTTCATAACCGCGTTGCTCACGGATCGCACGGCTGATCTGCAGTGAAGTGATGCTACCAAAGATCTTACCGCTTGTACCTGTTTTAGCACCCAGTTTCAAAGGAGCTTCTTTCAGTTTAGCGATTACGCTGTTGATCTCAGCCAGCATTTTCTCTTCTTTCTTGCGCACTTGTTTCAACCTTTCTTCCAGTTGTTTTTTATTGCTGGGGTTGTTCTCTACAGCGAGGTGGCGGGGCAGTAAATAGTTACGTGCATAACCGCTTTTTACTTTCACCACTTCATTGGCGGCGCCGAGATTATCTACATCCTGAATTAAGATGATTTCCATTTTTCTGTTTTTTTATCCCAATGAATTACAGGCTTCATTGTTCCTTACCCGCCTTCGCTCTTGGCCGCCGTGGTAATACGGAGGCGGTAAAGCTTCGGCAGGCGCGGTTAGGGATACGCCCTTTAATTATTTTAAAAGATCTGTTACGTAAGGCAACAATGCCATCTGACGTGCTTTTTTCACCGCATCAGAAACCTTGCGCTGATATTTCAGGCTGTTTCCGGTAAGACGGCGGGGCAGTAATTTACCCTGCTCGTTCAGGAATTTTTTCAGGAACTCTACATCTTTATAGTCGATGTAACGGATGCCATATTTTTTGAAGCGGCAGAATTTCTTAACTCTTTTGTCGCTTTTAATGGCGGTCAGGTATTTAATTTCATTCTTTGCCATCTGATTAAGCCTCCACTGCTTTTTCGGTTCCTGTTTTTACACCACTTCTTTTCTTGGCATTATACTCGACGGCGTATTTATCGAGTTTAGTGCAGAGCTGGCGGAGAACGCTTTCATCGCGCAGCATTTGGATCTTCAATTTCTCGTTGAATTCAGCAGGAGCGCTGTACTCAAGTACCCAATACAAACCAGTTGTTTTTTTCTGGATCGGGTAAGCCAGTGATTTCAATCCCCAGGGGTTTTCTGCTACAACAGAGCCACCGTTTTCGGTAACCAAAGCAGCATATTTCTTTTGTGCTGCTTTGAACTCGTCATCGCTCAAAACCGGGGTAAAAATCACCATCAATTCGTAATTGTTCATTTTTACCTCTTTTTTCCCCGCCTTCGCTAAAGTTTCAGCGGAGAGTTAATAATTCGATTTAACCATTGGATCCTTCCACCACAGGGCAAAAGGAAATCTGCGAATACAGATTTGGGGCTGCAAAAGTAGGGAATTAGAGGGAGAAGGAGAAAGACGGGCGCACTATTTTTCCTGCCTGCTGCCAAAACGGTCATCACTTTACCGTCCTGCAAAGTAACAAGTAATGATGAATTGTTTTAATGTATTGATTATTAACGAAATAAAAAAGCCATCCCGGTACCGGGATGGCTTAGGGTCAAAAACATATTGCTTATTTCAGCTTTAACAGTAATAACACTTCCTTCTCTCTTCCCTGGCTGATTTCAACCAGGTAAAGCCCAAGTTTGTAATTTTCTCCCATCCTGAACGATTGCCCGCTCTGCAGGTTCTGCCGCTGCTCAACCTGCCTTCCAAGGATATTATAAACTTTCATGCTCACCGGCTGCATAGGATTGCCGCCTTTCAATACGATCTGGAAGCTGGTAGTTGTTGGGTTAGGGCTTACTACAGCCTTCAGTGCCGGATATTCCGGTACAGGACCGCAACTTCCCAGTGCATCGCCATGAGACAGATGATTGGCCACCATATTCACATTGATCTCCAATGAAGAATTGAGATCCCCGGGTTTATGGCAGATGATCACTTTATCCAGTTTCTTGCCTCCACGGATATCTTTTACAATTACAGTTTTGCTGGTCGTTGCCTGGCAACCATTGCTATCTGTTACTGTAAGATTATAGGTAGTGGTTGCAACAGGGCTTACATTGGTGCTGACAGCGGCGGCCCCATTTGACCAGCTGTAAGAATAATCGCTGGCATTGCCGCTTATCATAGCTGTAAGGGTAACAGAAGAAGCCGGTGTGTATCCGACATACACTGTATTTGCATCAGTACCGGATGGCAATGCAAACGCATCAGGGATGGCCACTTCAGGCAAGGCATTCACTACAACAGTAGTTTGACAGGTGCTGGTATTGCCTTCAGCATCTTTTACTGTCCAGTTGATGATGCTGGTGCCGGTATTGAAATGCCCGCTTGCATCCTGTGTATTGCCGCTGCGTTCTGTTGCACCACTGATCGTATAGCTATATGTAATGGCACCGCAATCATCCGTTGCTTCCAGCACAGGAATGGAATAATTTCCATTGCTGTTTACACAGAATGGAGTTACAGTGGGGCAAGTTGTGATAACAGGCGGTATGCTGTTGCTGAACCTGTAACGGGAGAATACCGGGTAATGGTCTGTAGTGGTAGAACCATAATTGCTTACCAGGCTTGTCACGTCATTGAGAATACTTGCTGTTGAATCCATGTAATAAGTATCCATTTCGTTGGACACGATCACATGATCGATTACATCGTTATAGCTCACCGTCGATTTCTTGCCTGCAAGACTGAGCGGTAATGTCAATGGTGAATAATTGGTGGCATCTGATACAAACGTATTCCAGGACGTGGTAGTGAAGCCGGCAGTGATGGACTGATCAAGATCATCATTGAAATCGCCCAGCATGATGATATTGTCGTTGGCGTATTGTGTATTGAGCAACTGATACAATGTGTCTGCACCTCGTTTTCTTCTGTCGTATGAAGTTGCTGTAGGCGAAGTATTGGCTTTCGCATGAATGAGAATGAACTTAACATTCTTTGTTACGCAGTTAAGTGTTACATCCGCGCTCATCATGAAGGGGAAGCGGCCGCTTGCCCAGTAGTTGTAGGCGGGATTGCTGATGTCTGCCGCAGAATTGATGCCCTGAGACAGGAGCGGAGTAGTGGTGATATTACTTAACACGGAAGTTTTATATACAAAGGCCAGCTTCTGTGCCAGTGCCAATGCGGATGGCGGATTCACGGTAGTATTGGTATGTGATCCGTAATCACTGATCACATACGCATAACCCGGCATCTGACTTACGATACGTGCCAATCTTTCCTCGCTTACTACTTCGGCCAGTGCATATACATCAGCACCGGTATTTTGTAAAATGGTTTTTACGTTCTGCTCCTGCTGGTCATCATTGGCCGGACCTTCAACAGGGCTGCCAAACCATTCAACGTTCCAGTTCACTATTTCCAGCGTGGTAAGCGGGTCAATGCTGGAACCTGCGAGACTCACTGTTGCAGAAGTATCCTCCATATTGAAAGAAATACTTCCTGTAAAGTTTTGCCCGCTCTGGGTGGGAGCAAATCGTACGTGCACAGTTTGTTCAGCATTGTTTGCCTCTGCCTGTGTATACACTAATGCAGTGCTGTATTGAACACCATCTTTTGAAAGCAGGAAATCACCTGATGCAGACAAAGAAATACCAGAGACAAGGTCATTGCCGGTAAAGGTCAAACTCTTATCTGCATTGGAACCGTTCGCTACATAATTGAAGCGGATATCTGTAGTGCTGATGGTAAGGCTTGGTGGTGGCGGTACCGGAGAATCAGCAATACTGACATCGTCCAGCGTCCAGCGCGCGCCATCATCTTCAGAAGAAGTATATACAAATGCAATATGCACATTGGGCTGTTTGAAAGCAGCAAGGTTGATGCCCGAAGAGATGGTCCACACATTGGATGTTTGTGCAGGGAATTTACCATTGATGGTTGTCCAGGTAGCAAGCTCGGGATCGCCACCTGTGTAATCCGTCGATATTCTCAATTGCAAAGGCGGTCCGTTAAAAGCTGTCCTGCTCCAGAAAGTGAGCAAAGGATAAGTTGTTCCCTGAAGGTTGAAGGACGGCGAGATCAGCCAGTCTGTATTAGGTACATTGGTGCCTCCTGCAAAACCGTTGATCTGAACACCATTGGGGAATGGAGCTGTCCCTGCGGGCGCACCGGGATCGCGGCCAAAGGCAGTGCAGGCCCAAACGGCATCACCTACACTACTATATTGAGTGAAGCCATCAGTAAGAGTTGTAGTGCAGGTATTGAAGCCGGCTGAATAGAACGTAATACCGGTAGTGAAAGTCCAGCTATTACCACTGAACCCTGCAAAATCATTTCCGGCAAGATCTTTCAGCGAGCCGCTGCTGATCTCTACTGCATAGGCCGTATTGGCTGTAAGGCCGGACAGGTTGAAAGAAAGTGTATTGCCGGAAACAGTTACAGTATTGTCAGTAATGTTAAATGCCTGGAAAATGCTGTTGTCACTGGTATTGCGGATAGTGATTGTTCCGGTGGCTTTTTGTACCGGTTCATCAAATACAACAGACACTGCTGTATTGGTAGGAACATCTGTTGTTCCTGTTGCAGGGAATAATGTAACAGGTACAGGTGCTTCAAGGTCCTGCGGGTTAGCCTCAATGATGAAGTCGTCTATCCCCAGTCCATGATCTGATCCGCTGTGATCTATATCTTCCCAACGCACCATGAGCTCATCACCAACCGGAATATTCAAACCATGGATGGTATAATTTATTTGAACGGAATTTGCTGCAAGATTTCCATCCAATGCTGCTGCGGTAATTCCTGTAACAGGACTATTGAAGTTCAGGTTGAATACGGCTGTCCATGTTCCGTTGCTAAGAGAATTAACAGTAGTTCCTGTCTGATAGGCAAAGTTGACGGTTTGCACAGCAGCTACACCTCCGTTTCTCCATTGCTCTCCTTTATAAGAGATCTTCAAAGAAGTGATAGGGCCGCCTGTATTGTTGACAAAGCGTGCGCCATAATATATAGTACCTGTGCTGCCTGAGCCGATGCTGCCCAATGACCTGTCTGACGAGCCTGTGCTGCCAAAGCTGTAGAGCGCACCTGCATTGCTGCCTCCGTTGCCTGAATTATAAACCATACGACTGGAATACCAGCCGCTGATGGTTGAATTATCTGTCCAGGGAATGGCAGTGCCTGTGCCGGCAAGCGTACTGAAATCCTGTGAATAAGAATTGATCAGGGGAATAGCTTCTGCATCATCATCTGTGAGATCAATGCTGGCTGTTCCTGTTCCGATGATATAGCCATTGCTGGCAGCCGTAAGCGAAATGGAAACTGTTTTCGTTGACTCTGCTATGGCGTCATTCACTACGGTAACGTTAATGGTGCCTGCTGATGCTCCTTCAGGAATAAGGATGCTGCCATTCTGCGGATCTGTATAATCTGTATTGACAGTGGCAGTTCCACCAAGCGTATAGGATATTGTTACTCCTCCTGCAGGTGCAGGGCTCGACAGGGACACCTGGAAGCTGCCATTGACAGCAGGTTCGGCAGCATTGCTTCCGGCCGATACCGAAGCATCAGGTGAGGGATTGCTTCCACAGGAGTTGAGTGGAGATGCTGTATTCCTCGGGTTAGGCGTACCGGTTGCAAAGTCAGCAGCATTATTGTTATTATCTGTGCATCCATTATTGTTCCTTAATACAGCTAACGTATTGGATGGGGCTGCTGTGGGGCCCGAGCCTTCAAAGCAACTTGCAGTGCCACCAAAACCTACCAGATCAATAAAGCCGGTAGGGCAGGCGCCTGAAAGAGCAACCGTACTATTCACAAGGGCTATTTTTCCTGCTGTGCCCGACATAGGGATGGTGCCTGTTGCATCTGGTGTGGGGAGATCTGCTGTGCCTGCAGCTCCTGCTGCTTCCTGCACCAGGTAATATTGCCCGGGTGCGATTGTTCCCGATAGCAAAGTAACCTGCCAGGTATTTCCTGTGGCGCTGGCGTATTGTACAGACCAGCCCGAAAGGTTTACAGCAGCATTGGTGGGATTGAATAATTCAATGAAATCATTTTTGTAAGTCGCTCCGCTGTTGCCACCGCCACCATACACCTGGCTAATGACCACCTGGGAGAACCCGGAATAGCAAAAAAGCAAAGCCAGGCAACTGCCCAGCAATCGTAGGTAGATTTTTCTCATAATTGTCTGTTTGATGGATAAGGAACATTTTATCAATAAAAAATAAATACAGTAATGCAGGTGGCAGACTCAAAAGAATGGCTTGTAATTGTAACCGGAAGTTTTTCGCGGATTGGTTAACTAAACTAGGGAATAAAAAAATACAAAGCTGGATGACCATGTAAATTTATTCTTACTAAAAACAGGAGGGGCAGCGGGATGCTCCCAGTGTATATTTTGCGGTTTTATGCGGAGGCTCTTATATCCATTACACGGATCTGCAGGCTTTTTTCACCGTTCCATTCATTTTCATCCAGTTTGAACACAATATCAACGGGTTTTTTATTGGCAAGCAGTTCCATTTTGTCTGCCATATTGAACCCGATGCCGCTGAGTGTAACGCCTTGTTGACGGAGGGAGAATTTAAGGTGTAATTCTTTTACAACTTTGGAGAACCCTGTATCTGTTACGCCGCGGGCCAGGAATACAGGCCGGAGATTTTCAGGGCCGAAAGGTTCCATCTGGCAGAGGATATTATAAAACGGCCATTGGATATCCCTGAATTGAATTTCTGTATCGATAACGATTTCCGGGATCAGCAGATCCGGGTCGATCGTGGCGGATACCACTTCTTCAAATTTTTTCCGGAAAGCATCCACCTGCTGCAATTCGAGGGTCATGCCGGCGGCAGCGAAATGGCCGCCATAGCCGATCAGGTGTTCCCGGCAGGCATGGATAGCTTCATAAAGATTAAAGCCGGGTACGCTGCGGGCGCTGCCGGCTGCATATTCGCCAGACTGGGTAAGTACGATAGTAGGGCGGTAATAATTTTCAATCAGGCGGGAAGCTACAATGCCTACCACGCCTTTATGCCAATGGGGTTGGAATACGACGGTGGATTTGTTTTCAACCCATTCCAGGTTTTCACTGATAAGGACCAATGCCTCCTGGGTAGTAGTGCTGTCTGCTTCCTTTCTGTTGGTATTATCATTGTGAAGCATTTCGGCATAACGCAATGCATCTTCATATTTTTCAGCTACAAACATCCGGACGGCTTTGCTTGCATCATCCATCCGACCTGCAGCATTCACTCTTGGGGCGATCATGAATACCAGGTTTTGTATATGCAGGGGCAGTTGCAGGCCGCTCAGTTCACATAAAGCTTTAATGCCATTGTTAGGCTTTTCGTTGGCTTTTTTAAGCCCGTGAAAAGCCATTATCCTGTTCTCGCCGGTCATTGGGACAATGTCTGCTGCAATAGCCGTAGCCAGCAGGTCCATGTATTCAAAAGCCCATTCGCGCGGCAGTTGCATTTTTTCAGTGAGGGCGGTCATTAATTTAAAGCCTACACCGCAGCCGCAAAGTTCTTTATATGGATAAGCGCAATCTTTTTGTTTGGGATTGAGGATGGCCACAGCCGGTGGAAGTTCACTGTCGGGCATATGGTGATCGCACACCACAAAATCGATGGATAATTCCCTGGCATAACCGATCAGGTCAACTGATTTAATGCCACAATCGAGTGAAATGATCAGTGTAAAACCATTTTCTTTGGCAAAATCGATTCCGGCTTTGCTTATTCCATATCCTTCGCGATAGCGGTGGGGAATATAGAAATCCAGGTGGGGATGTATTCTTTTTAAAAATGAATACATGCTGGCTACGGCAGTGGTGCCATCTACATCGTAATCTCCGAATACCAGTATTTTCTCCCCGGTGGTGATGGCATGGATAATCCTTTCAACAGCTTTGTCCATGTCTTTCATTAACCAGGGATCATGTAATTGATCCAGTTGAGGGCGGAAAAAATCACGGGCCTCATCAAAATTGCGGATGCCGCGTTGGGATAATATCCTGCAAAGTATGGGGTGGATGTTAAGGGTCTGGCGCAGTTCTACCGCTGCCGCTGCGGCTGCATCTTCACTCTTTATCGTCCATCTTTTCTGCGTCATAAACTATGCTTTGCCAGCGGCGGGGCTGTATCAATATTTCCGGTCTGTTACATACAGCACCAGGTCTTCAAGGCCTTTGCGGACAGGAGATTCGGGAAACTGGGCCAGTATATCCAGTGCGTCTTTTTTGTATTCATTCATTTTATCGATAGCATATTGGATACCGCCGGCTTCTTTCACTTTACTGATCACCCAGTTCACTTTTTCCTTATCTGTATTCTTGTTTTTCAGGATATAGATAATGCTTGTCCGGGTCTTCCTGTCGATATTGTTCAGGGTGTAGATCAGTGGCAGCGTCAGTTTTTTTTCCTTGATATCATTACCGGTCGGTTTTCCGACATTGTCATTGGAATAATCGAAAAGATCGTCTTTTATCTGGAAAGCGATACCGGTTTTTTCCCCGAATAAGCGCATTTTTTCGGCAATAGCGTCGTCGTGGCTGGTCGACCAGGCGCCTGCAGAGCAGGCTGAGGCGAGGAGAGAGGCAGTTTTATTGCGGATGATCTCAAAATAAACGTCTTCCTGCAGGTTAAGCGACCGTGATTTCTCCAGTTGTAATAATTCGCCCTCACTCATTTTCCGGACAGCGTCGGAAAGGATATGGAGGATCCGGTGGTCATTATTGTCGAGGGATAATAATAGCCCCTTGGCAAGGAGGTAATCGCCCACAAGTACAGAAACCTTGTTTTTCCAAAGTGCATAAACGGAAAAGAAGCCGCGGCGTTCCTCAGAATCGTCGACTACATCATCGTGTACAAGGGTGGCTGTATGGAGCAATTCGACCAGGGAGGCTGCACGGTAAGCCGGTTCGGTCACTTCTCCGCATAATTTGGCGGAAAGGAGAACGAACATTGGCCGGAGCTGTTTCCCCTTTCTTTTTACAATATATCGCATGATGCGATCAAGCAGGGGCGTCTGACTTTTCACCGCTTCTCTGAAGCGGGATTCGAAGATTTTCAGCTCATTTTCAATTAGTCCAAGAGGAAGGCTCATAATAAAAACGGCAATTTACGTCGCAAAAAATAAATGGCCCCACATGCAACTAAACAGTTGGTTTTTTTGACTAAGTACTTGAAAAATAGCAGGAAAAGCCTGAAATAATTTTCACAAAAATTTGGTAATTAAGCTCTAAAGCATAATTTTGCACTTTGTTAGGACATTGTTTTTTCGTAAATCTTAATCCTTAAGTTATGGTAAGCAAAAAGTACACTCTATTGGCAGTATTGTTCTGCCTCCTGGCGACATATAGCTTCTCCCAGGTGAAAACTGGTGGTAGTTATGATGTCTCAGATTCATCCGTCGTTCCGGCTAAAAGGATGCCTCAGCATACCGAATTCCTGAACGGTACCTATAATTTTCCTGCAAAACCCCGGAATCAGTGGGAAATAGGTGTTAAATATGGGGTTTCGCACATTGCGGGCGACGTTCCTTCAACTTTCTTCACAGTTCCCAACTTCGGCGTTCACATCCGTAAATCATTCGGTTATGTGTTCTCCGCACGTTTGGAATATGTGTTTGGCGAGCCTCGTGGTTTGAACTGGAAGCAATCAAGTGTTCATGCTGGTACTCCTTGGGCTACCAACAATTACACAACCTTCTATGGCAACTACAAGAGCAGAGTACAGGACCTTTCTTTGCAAGGTGTTATTACTTTGAACAACATCCGTTTCCACAAAGCTAAAACAGGCATGAACTTCTACCTGTTCGGTGGTATCGGTGGTCTGATCTATGACACAAAGTATAATCTCCTGAATGACGCAACTGGTACTTACTACCAGGCTGAATTCAACTCAATCGCTGGTGGCGTTTACTCTAACCGTAAAGACACCAAGAAAGCATTGAAAGATGTGCTGGATGATTCTTACGAAACACGTGCAGACAACGATAAACAAACTACTGCTACTTTATTCAACGACACTTTCCGTCCCAGCCTGACTTTAGGTGCTGGTATGGCTTTCAAACTGAGCAATAAATTCAACCTCGCTCTGGAAGATCGCTGGTCTTTCGTAAAAGATGACCTGCTTGACGGACAACGTTGGGCTGAACAAGGCGATCTGACTCGTGACTATGATGCATTCCATTTCCTGTCACTGGGTCTGAACTATAACCTGGGCAAAAAAGCAGTTGAACCTCTGTACTGGCTGAACCCGCTGGATTACGCTTACAGCGAAATCCGCAATCCTCGCCTGATGAGGTTGCCCAAACCCGTACTGCCTGATAGCGATGGCGACGGTATCACTGACCAATTCGACCAGGAACAAACTCCTGCCGGTGCACCTGTTAACTCTCATGGTGTAGCGCTGGATACTGATGGTGATGGTGTTCCTGATTACAAAGACAAACAACTGATCACTCCAACTTACTGCCAGCCAGTAGATGCTGATGGTGTAGGTAAATGTCCTTGCCCTGATGCATCTTGCTACGAAGGCCTGGTTGCAAAAAGCAATGACTGCGCTACTACACTGGGTGCTCTGCCTAGCGTTACTTTCAAATCTGGTTCTAACAACCTGAGCGATGACGCTAAAGCTGTACTGTCTACAGTAGCTGCAAGGCTGCGCAACAGCCCTGAATGTAAAGTAGTTGTAGTTGGTTATTGCTCTTCCAGCAAGAAAGAGCAGCAACTGAGCTGGGATCACGTAAATAAAGTGATCACTCACCTTGTTGAAAAAGAAGGTATCAGCCAGGACCGCTTTATCTTCAACTATGGTCAGGAAGGTGGCGATTGCAACACAGTTGATCTCCGCGGCGCCAGCGCTGGTGAAGATGGACCAAATACTGTTGCTCCTCCGCACCCGAACCTGCGTAAAAAATAAACTAAGCTTTACTTTTTGCTGATAGATAACCCTTCCGCGTCTGCGGAAGGGTTTTTTTTATTCTACGAGCCTCTTTATCAAAACCTTAACTAAGCCGTTTTGGTCAACTATCTTTTTTGCGTAAGTTTTGTCGGTATCTATTAACTTTGCACACCTTTATGCGTTTTGTACCTGTAATAATAGCCTTGATCTTCCTGAGCAGTTGCAGCAAGGGAATCACTAAGATCCTCAAGAGCCCAGACCCAGAATATAAATTACGGGTAGCTGAAAAATACTTTGTTCAGAAGAAGTATACTAAAGCCCAGGTTCTTTTTGAGGACGTAATGCCTTATTATAAAACCCGGCCTGAATTCCAGGATATCTATTATAAGTATGCTTACTGCGCTTATAACCAGGCAGATTATTTGAATGCAGAGAACCTGTTCAAAACCTTCCTGGAAATATTCCCTAACAGCACCAAGGCAGAGGAAATGGCCTATATGCGGGCTTATAGCTATTATAAACAATCACCCAAACCAGAACTTGATCAAACCAACACGATCAAGGCAATGGGAATGATGCAGGTATTTATCAATACGCACCCGGGTTCAGAAAAAAATAAAGAAGCCACTGCTATTATTGAGACCTGCCGGGCCAAGCTCGAAACAAAAGATTATAAAGGCGCGTTTTTATACTATAATATGAGCCAGTTCAGGGCAGCAGGTGTGGCATTTACCACGCTGGTTAATACTTACCCTGAATCACCCCGGCTGGATGAATACAAATTAATGGCAATAAAATCGTATTATCGCTTTGCAGAACTGAGCGTGGAAGAAAAGAAAGCAGAACGCTATGAGCAGGTGATCGATGCATGCCATGAATTTGTAGACAGGTTCCCTGAAAGCAAATTCCGTAAGGAAGTAGAAGACTATATCGCTTTATCGCAAACAAATATTAAAAACTTAAATAGCAATATATGAGTAAGTTAAGGCGCCAGCTTAGCGCTGGTATCGCTAACAACGTGGAAACAAAAAGCCTGGATGACCTGAAAAGCAGAACGGGTAATTTATATGAATCTATTGCCATAATTGCTAAAAGGGCTAACCAGATCAATATCTCTTTGAAAGAAGAATTGCACAACAAGCTGGACGAGTTTGCCAGCCATACAGACAGCCTGGAAGAAATTCATGAGAACAAAGAGCAGATCGAAATTTCCAGGGCTTATGAAAGAATGCCTAACCCTGCACTGCTGGCAACCCAGGAGTTCATGGATTCAAAAGTGTACTTCCGCAAAGGCGAAGACCAGTTGTTTGATTAATCACCGGCAAACCGGTGTTAAATAGTATACGCGATCCGGCCCAAAGCTGGATCGTTTGTATTTTATATGGTATTTTTGATAACCTATGCTGGAAGGAAAAAAAATATTGCTTGGCATCACCGGCAGCATCGCTGCATACAAATC
>DATAJQ010000016.1:0-3046 GCA_036262095.1 Chitinophagaceae bacterium
TGAATATTGCAACGTTTACTCACCAACGGTTTAAAGGATATTCTTCATGAAGCAATCATTTTTATTGGCCCTGGCCACAGTTTGTGGCGGAGCAGTGTTTGCGCAACAAACGGCTTATTACACTGATTCCGACACCAAGTTTAAAGAGGCCAAAGAGTACTTCCAGAAAGAGCAATACAGCCTCGCTTACCCGTTGCTGAAAGAACTGAAACAGGCTGTTAAAGAAACAGATATCGCCAATCATTCCATTACTGTCCAGGAAATAAATTACTACACCATTGCCTGCGCACTGAAGCAGGATGAAGGCCGCTCTGAAGCACAGGCCATTGCATTTATCGAGCAGGAGAAGAATACTCCCCGCGTGCAGATGATGAACTACCAGTTGGGTGAGTATTATTTCCGCCGCAAGGAATTCCAGAAAGCGATCATGCGTTATGAAGCGGCCAACATTGCCAACCTGAGCAACAAGGATATCGCTTCCATGAAATTCCACCAGGCATATTCCTATTTTACCCTGCAGCAGTTTGCCCAGGCCAAGCCTTTGTTCAATACCATCCGCAGCATGAAGGATGATCCGAATTACCTGGACGCAAATTACTACTATGGCTTCCTGGCCTTCCGCGACCGTCAATACAATGATGCCCTGCAAAGCTTCCGCATCGTGGAAAATGAAAAGAACTATGCCAGCGTGGTGCCTTACTATATTGCCCAGATCTATTATATCCAGGGGAAAAAAGAGGAGGCACTGAAATACGCTGAAGCCAAGATCAAAACCGGCCAGTCGCAGTATTACGACCTGGAGATGAAACAGATGATCGGTCATGCTTACTTTGAAGCAAGGGAATATGCCAAAGCATTACCCTACCTGGAAGATTATGTAAAGAAATCGGATAAGGTGCGCCGGGAAGATGTGTATGAACTTTCCTATTGTTATTACCAGGTGAACCAGTTGAACAAAGCCATAGATGGCTTCAAACAACTCAGTGGCAAGCAGGATACGCTTAGTCAGCATGCGATGTACCTGCTGGGAGATGCTTACCTGAAAACGGGCCAGAAAACCAATGCCCGCAATGCTTTCCTTTTCTGCGCTTCCAACAGCAGTGATAAAAAGCAACAGGAAATATCCAAATTCCAATATGCTAAACTATCGTATGAGCTCGGCTACCAGGACGAAGCATTGAACGGCTTTAAAACCTTTGTAGCAGATTATCCTAATTCCACTTACAACACCGAGGCGAAAGACCTGCTGATAGCAGTGCTGGCCAATACGAACAATTACCGTGAAGCGATCACGCTGCTGGATGGGATGAAAAACCCCACGCCCAATGCCAAAAGATTATATCCCCGCATTTTATACGGACGTGCTACTGAACTGGTGAATGATGGCCAGCTTACTGATGCAGATGCCCTGCTTGATAAAGCGTTGAAAGATCCCAATAACGGCGGCATACTTCCCCTCGTGAATTTCTGGAAAGGGGAGATAGCTTACCGTCAGAACAAGATCGATGATGCTATTAAGTATTACAATGCTTATATCAGCGGTGGTGCACCTTCGAGCGGAGAAGCCAATATATCGCACGCCCGTTACAACCTGGGCTATTGCTACCTGCGCAAAGAAAACTATCCTGCTGCTCGTGAATTTTTTGAACCGCTGGGAAGGAATGCAGCATTGAATTCTGATGAACTCACGCAGGATGCTTATATACGCACAGCCGATTGCTATTACATGGAAAGGAACTATACAAAAGCCAAGGCCATGTATGACAACGTCATCAAGTTTTCCTGGCCATCTGAAGATTATGCTACTTTCCAAAGCTCCATGCTTACAGGGATCAGAAGCCCTAAAGAGAAAATCAACTTGTTGAACACGATCAACAGGAAATTCCCGTCGTCTACTTTAGTGACAGATGCGAATATGGAAATTGCCAGCACCTACATGGCAGATGAAAAATTCACGGAGGCCATTCCTTATCTCAACAATGTGATCAAAAGCACCGGCAATGCCAGCCTCAAGCCGCAGGCATATCTTAAGCTGGGCACTGCTTATTACAACCTGAATAATAACGCTGCTGCTTTGCAGCAATATAAAACCCTGGTTTCGCAATACCCCAATTCACAGGAAGCCGCAGATGCACTGGAGAATGTAAAAGTGATCTATGTGCAGGATGGTAAAACGGATGAATATGCAGCCTTTATGCGCCAGGCCGGCAAGCCGATCAGCATCAGTGCTGAAGATTCACTGACCTATACGGCTGCCGAAGCTCAGCTCAGCAATGGCAACACTTCTGCGGCACTTACTGCACTGGGCAATTACCTGAACAAATTCCCCAATGGCGCTTATGCCATTGATGCTAATTTTTACCGTGCAGAGATCTATAATGATAAGAAAGACTGGAAGAATGCACTGGCAGGATATGAACCTGTAGCAGCCCAGGCCCCGAATAAATATGCTGAACGCGCTATTCTTGCTGCTGCCCGTATACAGTTCTTTGAGATGAAGAATTACACGCAGGCAGAGACCTATTACGCCCAATTGGCGCAGGAAGCAACAGGGCAGGAACACCGCCTGGAAGCCATGCGCGGCTTGCTGCGCAGCCAGTACCAATTGCAGAAATGGACAGAAGCCGCAGCTAATGCAAAAGACCTGGCTACTGCTAAGAACAGCAGCAGCGATGATAAGGCTCTTGCCAATATGGCCATTGCCAAATCATACGAAGTAAATAAACAATACGACCAGGCTATTGCCAGCTTCAAAACTGTGATCCAGCTCAATAAATCAGCACTTGCCGCAGAAGCCCGCTATGGAGTGGCCAATGCCTGGTTCCAGCTCAACAAACTGGGAGATGCAGAAAAAGCAGCTTTTGAAGTGATCAACAAAGCCGGCTCTTATGATTACTGGATCACTAAAGCATACATCTTATTAGGCGATATTTATTTCAGGCAAAAAGATTATTTCAATGCCAAAGCTACTTTCCAGAGCGTGGTAGACAATACTATTGAACCAACCCTGAAAGCAGAGGCGCAAGCCAAGCTCAGCCAGGTGATA
>DATAJQ010000017.1:0-7406 GCA_036262095.1 Chitinophagaceae bacterium
CAGGTTTAAGCTGTGCCATTTCCTGTTTCAGTTCATGGATGGTAGCAGATTTCATCCCGCAATTTATTTATTCAGCCGCATCTTTAACGTTTGGATTCTTTTGTTTTTTTGGATATTTGCGCTTCCAAAATCAAGTAATCAAAAAATTATGAAGATAGCGATCAATGGCATGGGCCGGATCGGGCGGCTTTTATTCAGGCGCTTGGCAGATCATCCAACCCTTGAGCTGGTAGCAGTCAATGATATCATGCCCCCCGAAAACCTGTCTTATCTTGTAAAATATGACTCAGTGTATGGTACTTACCAGGCGCCATTAGTGTATGAAGACAATGCCCTGCACACAGCCGGTAAAAAGATAGCTGTGCTGAATGCCAGCCACCCGTCACAGCTTCCCTGGAAGGAGCTGGGTGTGGACGTGGTGCTGGAATGTTCCGGTAAGTTCAGTACCCAGGCCGGTGCATCAGAGCATTTGAAAGCCGGTGCCAAAAAGGTTTTACTGTCTACCACAGGCTCACCGGAAGTGCCGCTGATGATCTATGGTTTTAATCATAACAGCATTCATTCCAGCAGTGATATCGTGTCTCCCGGAGGCTGCATGACCAATTGTTCAGTGCATGTGATCTATATACTCAATGGCATCGGCATTCATTCCATTCAAATGAATATTCTTCACTCCTACACTTCCCGCCAGGAACTGGTAGATGCCCCGCATCCTCAATTCCGCCGCGGACGTGCAGCAGCAGAATCCATCATACCAGTAGAGATAGATCTCCAGCAATCACTTGAGCGGGTGATGCCGGGGATGAAAAACAAAATTGCTGCCGTGTCAACCCGTGTACCTGTAGCCAATGGTGCAATGGCCGATTTCACGGCACAATTGAACAGGCCTGCAACAGCAGAAGAAGTGAATGCTCTTTTCCGGAAGGCTTCCGAGGGAGAATTCAAAGGCATTGTAGGTTATACAGAAGAAGCATTGGTATCGCTGGATTATAAAGGAAATACGCATTCCTGCGTGATCGATGGAAATCTTACTTCGATCATAGGGAACCAGGTAAAAGTGATCGCCTGGTTTGATAATGAGTATGGATTTACCAGCAGGATGATCGATTGGCTGGAATACTGGAAGAAGGGAATAGTATAATTCAGGAAAAATAAGTATCGCCAGGGGCGTAAAGGATACGCAATGTAAAATCTTACTATTTCTTTGCGCATCCTTTGCGCCCTCGGCGATACCTTCACCTGTTAACTTTTAGCATTCAAACAATTCCGTACTTTTACAATAACCTGTACAACTATGGAATTCTTTGTTGACCAATCCTCCATTGTCCGCCAAGTCTGGGGCAAGAGCGATACCATCCTGTTCGTCTTTGCCGGCGCTTCCGCCGAGTTTTCACTGAACAAAGCGGTTGACTGGCTCTACTTCACCGGCAAACTCCCTTCTGATCCATTAGGCCGGCTATTCTCTACTGTTATGTATGCCCGGCGTATCGTTTACTCCCGCAAAGAAGCTGCTGAAAAAGCGATCGATGCCATCACCAGTATTCACAAAACAGTAGAAAGCAACAGAGGCGCTATCATTCCCGACTGGGCCTACCGTGATGTATTATTCATGCTTATCCATTATTCCATTGCAGCATACGAACTGCTGGAAAGAAAACTGACTGACGGAGAAAAAGATGAATTGTTTGATGTATTCTTCCGGATGGGCAGCCGCATGGGATTGAAAGAACTGCCACATACGTATAAAGAATGGACGGTAAGCCATATACAACACCTTCAACAGGACCTCTCCAAAAGTGAATACACCATCGATCTTTACAGGCAATACCGCAAACATCTTGGCCCGGTCCGCTATTTCCTTTTAAAAGAATCACAGAAGCTGGTATGCCCCGCTATTGTAAAAAAATTGCTGAAGCTTGATTCGTTTTCCTGGGCAAGCCCCCTGCTTGTCATCTATAAGTTGAGCCGGAAAGTAAAACTGGATGGCTTATTGAAATCGATCATTCTGCCTGCAGCATATAAGAAACAGATCAATGCACTGGATAAGCCTCCGGCTTAAATTATTAATCAACCATCCACACGATCGAATTCCCTGTATTATGTTCATTCTGCTCCCAAAGTTTATTACCGGGGTCGAGTATCCATTTTCCATCCACAACAAACTTATAGAGGTGTTTACCTTTTGATAAATTTACTTTCAACACCCATTCATCCCCTTGCCTTACCATGGCAAAAGTGTTAGGCGACCAGCCATTGAAATCCCCTGCCAGGAATACATTCTTCGCATTAGCAAATCCTTTCAGATGGAAAGTAAAATTGGGTTCAATAACAAAATGGAAATTGCCGCTGTGACCTGGCTGGGGAGAAGATTTTGCTTCTTTGCCATCTACCAGGTATATATACTCGTAGTTGCCGGGGCCAAGCGTGTATAACAGTTCCCAGCCGCCAGATTTTTTCTGCAGGAATGACTCATAGGGCCTCCATTTATTGAATGAACCTGAAAGTGCGACCTGCCGTGCATCCTGGAAGCCTTCCAGCCGGAAGAGATAGGGCTTGCCGATGCGGACCACTGAATTGAAATCATTGAATTCGTTCGGGAGTTTGTCTTTATTGCCGGGATCACTCATCCATCTCCCATCAACGATATAGCGATAGGTATGTGTACCGTCGGCAAGATAAACGGGCAGCTGCCAGCCAGTGCCTGTTTCCTGCATTTGCAGGCTCCGCTCCTGCCAGTCGTTGAAGCTGCCTGAAAGATATACCCTGCGGGCATCTGCAAATCCATTCAGTGTGAATACCGTATTTGTTTTAAAGAAGACGGAGTTCACATTGCCCAACCCATCATTTTCATTCTGCAGATTATCCGGATCAGTGATCCAACGGCCATCCACAACAAATTTGTACCAGTATTTGCCTGCACCAAGCTTTACATAAGCGATCCATCCACTGTCTGTTTTGTTCATAGACAATGAATCGGGCGACCATTCATTAAAACTACCGGCCAGTACTACCCTTCTTGCATTCACATTGTTGCGCAGGTAAAACGTAACCACCGAATCACGGGTGGCAAAACTATACTTCCGCTTAAAGCGGTTTACACCATAGGTTATCTGGCTGCTCACTGCCGGGAAGATCTCTGCAAAACTGGGGCGTTTTTCTGCCATGATGATCTTATCAGCGGGATTGGTAAGATTGTCAAACCCCTTCAGCGGCTTACTGATAATAAACACTTCGTTGTTATTAATTTTCACTTTCCAGCCCATTCTCGCCAATGAGTCAAGGTGTCTGCCCTTAATGAATTCTTTCAATGCCAGATCTTCCAGGCCATATTGTACAATGAAGCTATCTATGGAAGATTCTTTCAGGTCTTTCCCCAGGGCGATGTACATACTCCCGTCTTTTACCGTATAGGATTTCAGGTTGGTTTGCGCAATACCGCTCACTGTTGCTGCACATAACAACACGAACAGGACTGCGCAAAAGCGTACCAGCTTACTATTACTATGCCTGGTACCTTTTATTTCCATATATACATTTTTCTTTTCACAAAGTTAAACCCAATTTTATGCATGGAAAGAAAGTCGAACCCCAACATTCCGTCCAGACATTTATTATAGGAAAAACACATTTTTTCCAGGTTTGTTACCAGCACGGGCAGGCTTGCAATATCCAGATTACCCATTTTCATATTCTTCATATCTCCATACAGGGCTTCCACTTTTTTATTTCCACTGCCGGTCAGTAATATACGCCGGGTAATAGCAACGTTCTCAAAAATCTTGTTGGGCAGACGGCTGTCCAGCACGTTCGATTCAGCACCGGTATCAATCACGAATATCAGTTTCTTCCCTGCCATTTGGCCATAGGTAATCAGTTTATCTTCCATGATATCTATGGGGAACTCATTGTAAAGGGAAGTATCTGCCAGCATTTCGCTTTTATAAACAGACGATTCCTTCCTGGTGATCAGATGCAGGTAGAGCAGGTTTTTTTCATAATCAAGGATCATTTCAAATTTCCTGAACAACTGCATACCCAGCAATCCCAGGATTTTGATCCCCTTACTGTTTTCGATATGACCCAGGTTGATGCGGTCTGCTTCCACCTCCTGGTAATGAACAGGGCCAAAGGAGAACTTAGTGACTATCGTAGGCGCCGCACCGGCTGTTCCTCCTGTGATACCTCCCGACTCATCTTCTGCAGCAGAAGAAGAGGAAGCATAATTCCGGAAATATGTCAGGTTGAGGATCAGTTTCGGTGCACCGGTATCCAGTATAAAGTTGCCTTCCATGCCATCCACTTCTCCTTTGACCACGATCAGGTTGCCCACCCTGGTGAAAGGAATAACACAGTTGGCCGAGTCAGTTGTGATAATAGGATCAATCTTCAGTTGCACGGGAGAATGATCAGGACTCAATGAATCAGTTGTTACAGTTACCGCGGCAGGAATTGCTTTATGCGGAGCATTGCCTTTATGCGCAGGAAATGCTCCTGTCAGCAATAAAAAAGGTAAGGCAGTGAACCAGTAAAGCAATGGCATGGTTTATTAATTACATCGGAACACGGACCAACTGGCCCATACGATAAAATTAGACGATCAGGATTAAAAATGGTTACCGGCCAATACTTTCTGAAACCGTTAAAAAAATATAACATCTCTTAAGGATTTCAGGTCTGCTTATATAAAGTCAGTACCTGTTTGAGCAATGAGGCGATTTTTTTTGCAGGGATATCATGCGCCGGATCGATCAGCAATATCTTCATCCTGGCCCTTTTCTCCTGGAGCAGGCCGGGATAATCAATACGCTTGCCTTCCACTATACCAAGATAAGGTTGCAGGTATTTCTTGTGCACCCAGAGATAGCAAAACATTTTGCCTTTGTAGCAATAAAAGGGCATACCATATTTCCAGGCTTCCGTAATATTCCTGTCTTGCTGCAAGATGAACGCCCTTAAAAACTGCAGGCAGCTTTTATCCGGTTCTGCCTTTTGCAAAAACCAATTATCGATTGGGCAGAGCATACAGGGATCAATTTTCCACTAAGATAATGGACACCCTTGCAAAATCTCTTATCCGTTCACTGAAGTGATCCACCAGATATTCCCAAAAGGATCTTCCACGCCCCCGCTTCTGCCATAATCTTTATCTTCCAATGGCAATATTATTTTACCTCCGGCAGCAACAGCATTGGCGAAAGCAGTATCAGCATTTTCTACATACACAAATAAGTCTGCGGTACGCGGCTTCCAATCCTTTGAACCATTGGCAAACATGATGGTGCTGCCATGGATCTGTATCTCGCAATGACCAAGCGTTCCATCATCATTACGTGATTCATGGGTTACCTGTACAGGAAAAACTTTTTTTACAAAATCGAGAAAGGCTGCAGCCCCATTAATAATGAGATAAGGCATTACCGCCTGATGTCCTTTGGGAATTTTCATAACCTGTTATTTAAATGAATAAGGGCAAAACTAACAGGTAACGATTGGGCAAAATTGGAAAAACACGACATTCTACCGTTCTGCATCTTTCCAGCTTGTTCCTTCTGCCTTCCCTCCAAAATAATGCCTCGGATGAAGCCCCGAGAATTCCTTGAAATCATGAATAAAATGTGATTGGTCATAATAACCGCAATCATAAGCGATCTCCGTAAGCGATTTGCCGGTCTGCCCATATTGCTCGATAGCCGATTGGAAGCGGATGATACGGGAATACAGCTTAGGGCTGAAACCCGCAAACTCTTTGAAGTTGCGCTCAAACTGACGGGTGGACAAGTAGTATTGACCAGACAAGGTGTTTACATCCACCATTCCGCGGGACTGAATAATATAACTGATCGCAGAAAAAATACCAGGTTCAGGCCGTTGATTTTTTATTACACGTTTCATCAGGAAAGCAGACAGAATGCTTATCCGGTCTGTATTATTTTCCGCCAGCATGATCTGTTCTTCCAGTTCTTTTCCCGGCAGGCCCAGAAGCGAATAAAGGTCTGGCATCTGATTGCTCAATGCAGCAGCGGAATGCCCCAATAAAGCGGGAACAGCGAACGGATAAAGATAAGCACCGATAATACCAAAGCTTTCATATACCTGGTAGCGGCGGAATGTACTGGCCTGGCCATCCACTCCTGAGCGCAGGTTGGGCGTAGCAGGGCCGGTAAGGGTATCAAACATTCCTTTATAATGAAAGATCATTTCAGCACTTCCGTCTGCCATGGAGCGATGGATATAGGAATCTCCGGGACCAGGTTCACCTTCCAGTACCCAAAAGAAGCGGACATATTTTGCCAGTGCGGCAGGCGGAGAAACCTGGTAATAGATCATCGCCGGGTGTTTGAAGGTCAAATATAAAAAACCTCAGGAAGCTTTCTTTTTCTTTGGAGAAAGACTGGCTTTGAGTTGGTCCATCAGGTCCTTTGTAGGAGAATGCACCACCCGCATCGGTTTGAAAGGTGCTTTCTTTCCTTTTGACTTGGCCCTGATTATCTTCATCAGTTTATCTGAGTAGTCATCCTTGAATTTGGAGATATCAAACGGTTTGGTCAACTGGTCAATGAGATTGACAGCCATTTTCAGTTCTGCCGGTTTGCTTTTTGTTTTAGGCAGGTCCAGGTCTTTATGGGAGCGGATCTCCTGTTCAAAGCGGATACGGTTGAGTATGATCACATCATCATGGGATTTGATGATACATACATGCTCGCGGTTGTGCATCACAAAAAGCCCCACTCCCGCCTTGCCCGATTTATGCAATGCTTCGCGTAACAAAGCATAGGCACGTACGCCGGCTTTTTGAGGCTCCAGGTAATAGGGCGCTTCGAAATAGGAACTGTCTATTTCCGTTTCATCCACAAATTGCGTGATATCGATATGTTTGGTCTTTTCAGGGCTTGCTTTTTCAAAATCAGTTTTGTCAAGCACCACATACCGGTCATTAAGAAGATAACCTCTTACAATATTTTCCCAGGCCACTTCCCTGCCGGTATTTTCATTTACCCGCTTGAACCGGATATTGGCGTGGTCTTTTTTATCCAGCATGTCCAGATCAAGTGTACTTTCTTCCACAGCACTGTACATTTTTATGGGGATGTTGACCAGTCCAAAGCCAATAGAGCCCGTCCAGATCGCTTTCATGAGAAGTGTTTTTGATAAGGGGGTAAAAAGCATGCCAATTGCATTCATAACACAAGTCATGAGTGACATACTTAATATTAAAATATTGAAAGAATGAACTTGAAAGGCTAAAATGATTGATCTTTGCAGGTCCTGGCGTTCCAGATTTGAACGGATATATATTTGATTACGATGCAACCGACCTTATTCAGTGAAGCGAAGAAAACGCTTCGGCTTTCCCTCCCGATCATATTCGGAGAACTTGCGCAAATGTCGCTCCATTTGATCGATAC
>DATAJQ010000018.1:0-8244 GCA_036262095.1 Chitinophagaceae bacterium
ATCTGATGAACTACCTCAAGATCTGATGTTTTTTGGCCTTTGTTTAGCACTTGTACAAAAATCCGGTTAATTTAGATCATTCCCGTAGTTCTGGCAGATGCAGTGTACTGTAAAATATTGCTTATGGCTTGTATTAGTGCTTGTCGGCTTTCAGCACCTGCTTGCGCAGGAAGGAGGAGGGCCGGAAGGAAAGCCTAAGAAAGAAAAAGAGAAACAGGAAAAGAACCTCGCTGCTGAAGAATATGTAGTGCCTGCCGGCGAATCACCTTTTATCGTCCGTGATATTGTTATCGTAGGCAACCGGAAAACACATCCCAGTATCATCCTTCGCGAACTCTCCTTTAAATCCGGTGATGCTTTTCTTTTACAGGACCTCGTAAAGAAATTTGAATTAGCCCGCCAGCAACTCATGAACCTGGCCTTGTTTCATGAAGTAACTGTTGCACTCAAAAGCTTTGATGGCTACAATGTGGATGTGCTGGTGCAGGTGAGGGAGCGATGGTATTTATTCCCCGTGCCTTATTTCCGTCCGGTCGACCGCAATCTTAACCAATGGATCGTGGAGCAAAAAGCCAGTCTCAACCGGGTGGATTATGGGTTGAAGCTGCTTTACAATAACGCTACAGGCCGTAATGATAAACTTCGCTTCACAGTAGTAAGCGGCTATTCCCGCCAGTTATTATTGAACTACGACAGGCCCTACATTGATAAGGGCATGAAATGGGGCTTAAGTTTTGGCGTTTCACTGGGCAGGAACCGCGAAATGAATTATAATACCGTTGATGATAAACAGGTCTTCTTAAAAGATGAAAGCTATCTCCGGAATTTTGCCCGCGGCTATGTTGAAGTGTCTTACCGGAAAGCTATCCGCACGCGGCACCGCCTTGGCCTTTCTTACGGCATGGAAGAAGTGGCCGACACTATCGTAAAACTGAATCCCAACTATTTCCCCGGAGGAAGGAACCGCATAGTTTTCCCTGAACTGTATTATTACTTCAACTATTTCAATCTTGATTATATACCCTACCCCACCAAAGGATATGCAGGTGAAGTGGCTTTCAGCAAAAAAGGGATCTTCAGCTCTTTCAACTCCTGGCAATTGGGTTTGAAGGGATCAGCCAACTGGCCGTTGGGTAAAAAATCATTCTTCAGCATGAATGCTTTTGGCACCGTCAAACTTCCTTTCAAACAACCCTACTATAACCGCCGCCTGCTGGGCTATTCAGATATTTTCATGCAGGGCTATGAATATTATGTAGTGGATGGTGTAGCCGGCGGCTATTTAAAAGCTTCACTAACGAAACGCCTGCTAAACTTTAATTTCAATTTCAAAGGCACAAAAAAGATAGCACCACTCCGCATCCCTATCAATATTTATGGCAGGATCTATGGCAACACCGGTTACATCTATGATCCAAACCCCGGCGAGAATTTCCTTGGCAACAGGATGCTATTCTCTTCCGGCATCGGGATCGATATTGTAACGATCTATGATTTTGTGTTTAAATTGGATTGGTCATTCAATCAATTAGGGCAAAATGCCCTGTACTTCCATCGCCGCAGTATCTTCTGACAAGAATGCTGCGAATGGTACGTTTAAAGATGAAAAATGTCTGATTAAAGCCGCTAATGAAACGAATAGCGTCCTAAGAATAAAGCAATGTACAAGTATGAGAAGTGTATCTTAATTATGATTAAATTGATCTATAGTTAGGGTTCGAGTAAATTCGCGTTAATTCGTGCCTATTTTATAAAACTCCCTTCAATCAGGTTCATTCGCGTAATTAGTATATATAATGAGAGCAGCAATCTACAGCCGGGTACTGGATGAAGACCAGAAAGAAAATGTTCAGCTCTTTTTTGATGAGCTGACCAGGCAAAAGATAGACCCGGTGATTTTTCAGCATTATTTCGATCAGATAAAGGATGTTATCAATCTTCCACCGAATACGACTACTTTTTCTTTGTCGGAACATCTTACAAGGAATGTGGAGTTTATCATTAGCCTTGGTGGAGATGGAACTTTGCTTGATACGGTGACCCTGGTAAGGGATAAGCCTATTTCTATTATGGGCATCAACTTTGGTAGGTTAGGTTTCCTGGCAGGGATAGGGCAGGACGAGATAAAAACGGCTGTGCAGGCGATAGCCAAGCGTGGTTTTATTATTGACAAAAGGACCCTGATCCATTTGGATGCAGATCTTCCCCTGTTTGGGAGTGTGCCTTATGGATTGAATGAATTTGCTATTCATAAACGGGATACAGCCGCCATGATCAAGATACACACCTATCTTAATGGCGAATTCCTTAATACTTATTGGGCAGATGGTCTTATCGTAGCTACGCCAACCGGTTCAACCGGTTATTCTCTTAGTTGCGGCGGGCCTGTGGTTTTCCCGGATTCAGGCAGTTTTGTGATCACGCCTGTGGCGCCCCACAACCTGAATGTTCGCCCCATCATTGTGCCGGACAATAATGTGATTTCCTTTGAAGTGGAAAGCCGTTCAGAAAATATAATATGTGCCCTTGACTCGCGCAGGGAGATCGTTGGAAAGAATGTTTCCCTGGCTGTAAGAAAAGAAAGCTTCTCCATCAACCTGTTACGCCTGGGTGAAAATAACTTTCTGCAAACCCTCCAGAACAAGCTTACCTGGGGCCTCGACAAGAGAAATTAATCCTGTGCGGGATAAAAGAAAATGTTTATTTTTCCGTTCTCTTTTTAGCCCCAATTCCAGGAAAACCCCAAGACAGAGCCAGGACACGCAACATGATAGATAGTTTTATCACTGCCGGACTGTGCCGCTGTAATAAAATTATTCCGAACATTATTTATCCGGACATGTTGAAAAAGCTCTCATTATTAGTATTCCTGGCCGTAGGTATCTCTCTGTTGCCCAACCGGGTACATGCACAGGATGCCATTGTTCAGGAAGGTGAATTTGGCATTGGCCTCGGAGCAGGCCACTACTTCGGCGATCTGAATACCCGCGCTTCCCTGAACCGACCCAAAATGGCGGCCACTGTTTTTTTCCGGAAAAATTTCAATAACTATATAGCAGCCCGTATCGGTGCCTCTTTTGCCAGGCTGGGTTATGCTGATAAGTACAATACCAAGAATGAATATATGTATCGCCGCAATCTCAGCTTCAATACCAATGTATGGGAGCTGTCGCTGCAGGGTGATTTTAATTTCTTCCGCTTTATGCCTGGTGAGGCTGAATACAGCTTCACTCCTTATGTAACCCTTGGCTTAGGCGTGTTCAGTTATGATCCTTTTGCTTACTTGCGTGGCGAAAAAGTGTACCTGAGACCGATAGGAACAGAGGGCCAGGGAAGTGCGCTCTACCCCGACCGTAAGCAATACAGCACTATGGCTATTAGTATTCCCTTCGGTGCCGGTATAAAATATGCGCTCAATGAACGGTTCAATATCGGATTTGAAGTATTGTACCGGTTCACCAATACAGATTACCTCGATGATGTAAGTACGACTTATGTCAGCCCCGAAACATTTCCTGCCAACCCCGATGGGAGCCCTTCACAGGCCCTGCTGCTGAGCGACAGGTCGTATGAGCTTGGCCAGCCTATCGGTATCCCCGGACGGCAAAGAGGCAACAGCAAGCAAAAAGACCATTTTGTAACAGCGATGGTACACCTGACTTTCAACCTGCAGTCGTACAGATGCCCCACAGCGAATTAATGAGTGCCAGGATTTATGATGATGTGTCATTTTGTCTTCAAATCCGGTACCTTTGCGCCCTAATCTACCAGACATAAAGAAAACGAGTATGTCAGCGCTATTGCAAAAAATCGATAAGGACCGGTTGCCCAGGCATATTGCCATCATCATGGATGGGAATGGGCGTTGGGCTCAGGAACAGGGTCAGGACCGGCTTTACGGTCACTTTCATGGGGTGGAGAGCGTCCGCAATATTGTAGAAGGCTGCGCAGAACTGGGCATTGGTTATCTCACTCTTTATGCTTTTTCCACCGAAAACTGGGACCGTCCCGAATATGAAGTGATCGGACTGATGGAATTGCTGGTTACGACCATCCGCAAAGAAGTGGAAAGCCTGCATAAGAATAATATCCGGCTTCATGTGATAGGTGACATGAATATGTTGCCCGATTATGCCCGGCAGGAGTTGCAGGAAGCATTGGATTTTACGAAAGAGAATACCGGCCTGAACCTGATCATGGCGCTTAGCTACAGCGGCCGCTGGGAATTGCTCAATGCGGTGAAAAATATCGCATTCGAAGTAAAGACA
Organism: Chitinophagaceae bacterium; assembly: GCA_036262095.1. Classification (GTDB taxonomy): domain Bacteria; phylum Bacteroidota; class Bacteroidia; order Chitinophagales; family Chitinophagaceae; genus Terrimonas_A. The sequence continues at coordinate 4,269 of DATAJQ010000018.1, forward strand.
GGAAAGCTTGAAGTGGAAGCGATCAACGATAAAACCTTACAAAAATTCCTGGCTACCAGTGAGTTCCCTGATCCGGAGCTGATGATCCGGACCAGTGGCGAGTTTCGTATCAGTAACTTTTTACTATATCAACTGGCCTATGCCGAACTGTATTTTACACAGGTTCGCTGGCCTGATTTCCGTAAAGAAAATCTATATGAGGCAATTCTCGATTACCAGGGAAGGGAAAGGCGTTTTGGAAAAACAAGTGCACAAATGGAAACAGGGATAAATGGCTGATGGGCGGGTTAAAATGCGGAGTGGTCGAGTTTTCGCGAAGACTGCGTTCATGGCTGGTTTCCGGCATTTTCTTTAACAAAGACTTTCGATTTTTACCGTTAATTTGCCGCCCACTAGGCTTGGCTTATTAACAGAGTACAAACCATAAACTATTTGCAATCCCGCATGAAGGAGCGGGATAAGACAGAAAAATCAACCATGCAACGAATTTCACTCCGGATCTGTGCTTTATTGGTAATGGCGTTTGCGGCAGTACTCTCTGTACAGGCCCAGGATACTACTAAGCCGACATCTGTTGACCCCAAAATCCTTGAATGGGAAAATGCCCGGATCCCCAAGGAATACAGAATCTCCAGCGTAGCAATCACCGGTATCAAACATCTCGACACATCTATTGTTTTGTCCATTTCGGGCATACAGACCGGCGACAAGTTCATGCACCCCGGCAGTGATATCTTCTCTAAAGCTATAGCTAACATGTGGCGGCAGAAATTGTTCTCTGGTGTGCAGATTTATGTCACCAATATCCAGGACGATAATGTGGCTATCGAGATCAGTGTAGTGGAACGCCCCCGCCTCGGTAATTTTAAATTCATCGGCATCAAAAAATCAGACGCAGAAGAATTGCAGGGCAAGATCGGGTTGACCAAACAAACCATCATCACTGAAAATATTCGCCGGAACGTAAAAGAGATCACTACCAGGTTTTACCAGGATAAAGGCTTCCAGAATATCAGCGTACGCATTGATGAAAGGCCCGACCCTTCCTATGCCAATTCCAATTCAATGTTTATCTATGTTGATAAAGGGAAGAAAGTGCGCATTGATGAAGTTAACTTTTACGGCAATGAACTGGTGGATGGCCTCAAGCTGAAAAAGCAAATGAAGGGTACCAAGGAAATGAGCAAACTCACCCTGAACCCGTCCAACTACAAGGGACCTTACGGACCTTCTGCCAATAAGATGAGTTTTAAGGAATATGTTAAAGACTGGGGCTTTCTCTCCCTGAGCAAAACCAAAAGAGTGCTGGATCCTTATTTCCGTTTCAAACTGTTCAGCTCTGCCAAATTCAATCCTACCAAATACGAAGAAGACAAAGATAAGATCGTTAAATACTATAACTCCCTTGGCTATCGCGATGCACAGATCGTAGAAGATACATTAGTGACAGATACTTCCAATGCTCGCATGTATGTGAACATTAAAGTGAATGAGGGAAAAAAATACTACTTCGGTAATATCACCTGGAAAGGAAATGCCAAATACCCCGATTCTTTATTGAATACTATTCTTGGCATCCATAAAGGCGACATCTATAACCTCGACATCCTGAACAAACGCCTGGGTAAAGAAATGTCGCAGGAAGGTGGTGATATCAGCGGCTATTACCAGGATGACGGATATCTCTTCTTCCGTGTGGAGCCGGTGGAAACAGCGGTATATAATGATACGATCGATCACGAGATCCGTATCACTGAAGGTCCTCAGGCCAGGATCAAGAACGTTACCATTGCCGGTAATGAAAGAACAAAAGATCACGTGATCCGTCGTGAGCTGAGAACAATGCCTGGCGAACTGTTCAGCCGCTCAGATCTTATCCGTTCACAACGTGAGCTGAGCAACCTGAACTATTTCAACCAGGAAACCATTAATCCGGGTGTAGTACCCAATGCAGAAGATGGTACTGTGGACATCAACTGGAAAGTGGAAGAAAAATCATCCGATCAGCTGGAGCTTTCCGCTGGTTGGGGTGGCGGTATTGGTCTAACCGGAACACTGGGTGTAACGTTCAACAACTTTTCCATTAAAAATATCTGGAAGAAATCAGCATGGGATCCATTGCCAACCGGTGACGGACAGAAGCTGAGCCTGCGTGTTCAATCCAACGGACGTGCCTTCCGTTCTTATAACTTCTCTTTCACCGAACCCTGGTTAGGTGGCAAGAAAAGAAATTCATTGACGCTGGCATACAATAACAGTAAATACTCCAACGCGTTTGACCCGTACACAGGACGGATCGATCAGAAAAGATCGGATACAAACTATCTTAAAGTAAACGGTTTCTCTGTTGCATTGGGTAAGCAATTGAAATGGCCCGACGACTATTTCAGCCTGGTATACTCGGTCAACTTTACGCAGTATATCCGCAGGAACTACGCCATCTTCGAAGGTGTGGGTGCAACGGGTCGCTCCAATAACCTGAGCTTTAAAATTGCATTGCAGCGTTCTTCTGTATTTGATCCGATCTTCCCAAGAAGCGGGTCCAATATAATGGCGAGCGTACAGTTCACGCCACCTTATTCATTGTTCAACCCAGACCTGGTCAATTCTTCCGACCCGTATAAAAATCCTGAATACCATAAGTGGCGTTTCAATGCAGAATGGTATGTTCCGATCGGTCGCCCCATGGGTGCTGAAAAGAACCGTCAGTTTGTGTTGAAGATGGCTGCCAAGTATGGTTTCATGGGCCGCTACAATAGCAAGCTGGATTACTCACCGTTTGAACGCTTCCAGGTGGGTGATGCAGGCCTGACCAACAACTATGGTCTATTGGGCTATGATATCATTGCGCATCGTGGATACCCGGTTTATCAAACATCAGATCCTACCATAAACCCGGACAACAGCAACACTGCTTCACGTTTCTTCACCATATTCAACAAGTACCAGTTGGAACTGCGTTATCCGCTAGTGACCAATCCTGGAAGTACTATCTATGGTCTTACGTTCTTTGAAGCAGCCAATGGCTGGTATGATTATAAAGATTATAATCCCTTCCGTCTGCGTCGCAGCGTGGGCGTGGGCATGAGATTCTTCCTGCCAATGTTTGGTTTGCTTGGGTTTGACTATGGTATCGGCCTCGACCGTATGCAGCCTGGTCAAGGATTTAAAAATGCATCCAGGTTTACCTTTATGCTGGGCTTTGAACCGGAATAATTAGCCATTCAAAAAACCTTACATACCATGAAGAAGATTATTTTATTTGCAGCGATTGCCCTGATGGGCAGCATGGGCGTGTTTGCTCAGAAATATGCCATTATCGATACACGCTTTATACTTGATAAAATGCCGGAATATAAAGCTGCACAGGAACAGTTGGACAATATCGCGCAGGAGTGGCAGAAAGATATTGATGCAAGACAAGTGAAGCTGGACCAATTATATAAAAATTATGAAGCGGAGCAGGTGATGCTGAGCGATGATCTGAAGAGAAAACGCCAGGATCAGCTCTTTGTAACAGAAAAAGAACTGCGTGACCTTCAGCGTCAACGGTTTGGCTTTGAAGGTGACCTGTTCAAAAAAAGGCAGGAGCTTATCAAACCGGTGCAGGATAAAGTGTATAATGCAGTTCAGAAAATCTCCTCCCAGCGCGGATATGATTTTGTGCTGGATAAAAGTGAAGGAATTACCATTATATTTGCCGACCCCAAACTGGATAAGAGCGAGGATGTGTTGAAGGAACTGGGGATCCGCAATTAAGCGGCGGATTGTTAAAAAAACCAAAACGAGCAACTTTTTATCACTCTATATTATCTGTTAAGAACAAAAATTGACAAAACCTCCAAAAGAGGGCAAAGAAAAAAACTACCATGAAAAAATTGAAAGTATTAGTAGCGGCGGTTTGCTTGGTGTTGGTAACCAATGTTTCCCAGGCGCAAACAAAAATCGGCTATATAGATGCTGAAACGGTGTTGTA
>DATAJQ010000019.1:0-18528 GCA_036262095.1 Chitinophagaceae bacterium
TCATTCTCCTGTTAAGATACCTCGCAGCGGAGCATGATATTCCTTATGGCGGTGATGAAATGTTGTTTGAAATACTGCATTTCGATTGGTTTGGTATTCCTCCTATCGAAGTAGCAAAACTGAGTATTGAAGTGGCAGATAAACGCACATCAGGATCATCGCCTTATTCCATCCGCCGTTTGCTGATTGAAAAGGCAAAAGAGCCGGCAAGGGATTTATTTACCCCTACCCTTCACCCGGGATTGGTGAAAGCATCAGTAGTGATAGAGAAACTGATTGCTGATGTGTCCAATACCACACTTCAGTTGCTGTTTGAAAATATCATCCGCGAAGCCGGAGTGCTTAATCATATTATGCAATTGCCCGATAAGCACTGGCAATTGCAGATACTTACCGGTTTGTTTGATTTTGTAAAAGATGAAACACACCGCGCTCCATTGCTTACGCTCACAGAACTGGTAGGGTTGATCGACCTGATGGAAAAAGAAGATATCAAACTTCCGCTTGTGCAGGTAAGCGGTAGTGATAAAGGAGTGAACCTGCTCACGGCGCATGGTTCCAAAGGGCTGGAATTTGAACATGTTTTTTTAGCCAATTGCAATGCTGCTTCCTGGGAGAAAAAAAGGAAACCGGCTGGAGGATATAAGCTGCCGGATACGATGTTTGATCAATCCACTTCCGGAGCCGGTGATGCAGAAGAACTGCGGCGGTTATTTTATGTGGCCATTACCCGGGCAGAGCAACACCTGATCCTTTCCTATAGCCGGTTTAAGAATGATGGAAAAGAACTGGAACCATCCATGTTCCTGGCAGAGATACAGGACCAGCATCAATTGCCTGTTGAAAAAATGGTATTTGATGAAGAAGTGCTGGCTCAATTCGCTGCCCTGCACTTTATGGTGCTGCAGGCACCCGAGATAGAAAAAATGGAAGAGGATTTTGTGAGCCGTATGCTGGAGAAATTCGTTATGAATGTAACAGCATTGAATAATTACCTGAAATGCCCGCTTGAATTTTATTTCAGGAATCTCGTACGTATACCTTCCCCTAAAAATGAAGCCACGGAGTTTGGTTCATCCGTTCACTTTGCATTGGAGCAGCTTTTCCGTAAAATGTTGGACAAAGATCAGTTCCCTCCGCGTCAGGAATTCATTGCCGATTTTGAATGGTATATGCGCCGCCACAGGGAAAGTTTTACCAAAGAGCAATTTGACCGACGGATGGAATATGGCCAGTTGGTATTGACGAACTATTACGATAAATACGTTGACCAGTTCAACAGGATCGTTACCATTGAACGGAATATCCGCAATGTGGTCGTAAAGGGCGTGCCACTGAAAGGAAAACTGGATAAACTGGAGTTTGACGGAAAATCAGTGAATGTAGTGGATTATAAAACCGGTGATCCTGATAAAGCCCTTTCAAAACTGAAAGGTCCTTCTGAAAAAGACCCCAATGGCGGTGATTACTGGCGGCAGGCGATCTTTTATAAAATACTGGTAGATAATTATGAGCAGAAAGACTGGAAAGTAGCCAGCACTGAGTTTGACTTTATTGAACCCGATAAAAAGAAGAACTATCGCCGCGAGAAACTGGTGATCACGCCTGCCGATATCACTACGGTGACCCAGCAGATACAGGAAACCTGGCAAAAGATACAGGATCGCGATTTTTATACAGGCTGCGGAAAAGAGGATTGCCATTGGTGCAATTTTGTGAAAACGAATAACCTGGCAGTGGCGCTGCACGAGTTGGAAGAGGATGAGTAACAGTGCCTGGAGGCGTTGATCGTTGCCCAAATGGCCGATAGGTTATTTCCCGCTGTTCATCCCGGACAACGGTCAACGGACAACGGGCAACGTCCTTATTTATAGGATTATTATGAATAAACAATCCTCCATTTTCTCCAAACGGCCTAAGTTTGCACCCGCATGAATTACAGGAGTCTTATATCTATTATTGCCCTCGGCTTTATTCTTTTCTCCAGTATTGTCAGCGGCCCCGGCTGTGCCAATATTGTGCCTCCCCAGGGTGGTTTGAAAGATACCTTACCGCCTGTGGTAAGAAAGGTCACCCCCCGTGATTCCACCCTGCATTTTGCAGATGACAGGATCAATTTTGTCTTTGATGAATATATTGAGCTGGACAACCCTCTGCAAAACCTGATCATGTCGCCCCTTCCCAAGAACGCCCCCATTGTTTCCCGCAAGCTGAATACCATGGTGGTAAAACTGCGGGACAGCCTGGAGCCCAATACCACTTATTCCATCAACTTCGGGAACACAATCAAGGATGTGAACGAAGGGAATATCATGAAGAATTATACCTATATCTTCTCTACCGGCCGCTATTTCGACTCTTTGCAATTTGCCGGTAAAGTTATCCTGGCTGAAACTGGGGGAATAGACACTACGCTTACAGTAATGCTTCACAGAAGCGCCGATGATTCGGCGGTGAGAAAGGAAAAACCCCGCTATATTACAAAAACTGATAATACAGGCAGTTTCCGGTTCCGCAATCTCCCTGCAGGCACTTACTATGTGTATGCACTGAAAGACGAAGGGGGTGGTTATCTTTATATGAACCCTGAAGCGCTTTTTGCCTTTGCAGATTCTGCTGTGAAAGTGCAAAAAGAGACCCCGTCTGTTACTCTGTATGCCTACGCAGAACCCAAAAAAGCTCCGCCGCCCGCTCCTTCCTCCGGTTCCGGCAAACCAAAACCCGGAGAAAAACGGCTGAAACTCTCCAACAGGTTGCAGGAGGGCAAACAAGACCTGTTGGACCCAATGGAACTGGCTTTTGAAACACCGCTGAAAGTGTTTGACTCTACAAAAGTTCATTTCCTAACAGACAGTACTTATACTCCAGTAACCGGCTACTCCTGGCAACTGGATTCTCTCAAAAAATCACTGGCCCTTCACTATAACTGGAAAGAGAATACGGTCTATCACCTGATCTTTGAGAAGGAATTTGCGACCGATACATTAGGCCAGCAATTGCTGAAAACAGATACCCTTCATTTCGCTTCGAAAAAGATCTCAGATTATGGCAAGATCTCGCTTCGTTTCCGCAATCTTGACCTGTCTAAAAACCCTGTATTGATTTTCTTACAGAATAATGAATTGAAAGCGTCTTACCCCTTAAACTCTGCCAGCTTTACACAAGCTATGTTCACTCCGGGAGAATACAGTCTTCGCATATTAGAAGACCGTAATAAGAACGGCAAATGGGACCCAGGTGAGTTTTTTGGCAAACACATTCAGCCTGAATTGGTTAAGTCTATCGAGAGAAAGGTGGTCGTAAAAGCCAACTGGGAAAATGAAGCAGAGATAGATGTGAATGCCGCCCCTACCCCACCACCCACGCCGGGCAAAGGCCTTACTCCGCAACCCAACCGTGAACCGAGGCGGCAAATTTCAGGAGGATTACAGCAGTAGCTATCTTTGCCGGATGCAATTCTCATCTTCTTTACTGGAAAATGCTGTCAACGAGTTCGCGAAACTGCCGGGTATTGGTAAAAAAACAGCACTCCGTCTTGTTTTGCACCTGCTGAAACAGGATACGGGCGATGTACAGCATTTTAGTGAAGTAATAGCAAGAATGCGCAGTGAGATTAAATTCTGTCAACGTTGTTTCAATGTAGCAGATGGGGATATTTGCTCTATTTGTGCCAACTCCATGCGTAAAGCAGAAATGATCTGTGTAGTAGAGAATATCCGCGATGTGATCGCAATTGAAAGCACACAACAATACAATGGCGTCTATCATGTGCTGGGAGGTGTCATTTCTCCATTGGATGGTATTGGCCCTGATCAGCTGAACATTGAATCGCTCGTGCACCGCATTGAAAAAGAAAAAACGGCCGAGCTCATCTTTGCCCTTAACCCTACCATCCAGGGCGATACAACGATCTATTACATACAAAAGAAGCTGGAAGCGAATCATGCCACAGCTTCGCCTTTACGTATCACTACCATTGCCAGGGGAATTGCCTTTGGCGGTGAACTGGAATATGCAGATGAAATGACCCTTGCCAGGAGTTTGCAGAACCGGTTGCCGGTGGAGCGGTATGTCCGTTAGGGAGACGGCGAACACCGGCCATCACCCTGGTTTTGATTTAACCAATACTTATAGTAGCTTTGCCCTCCACAGGCGGATTTGTTTATTGTTCGGCCTGTCTAAAAACTGAACTAATAAACGCCGAGAAACTCCCCCATACGGTTTCCCAACGTTTATGATTCGGTTAAGATGATTTGCCAGTGATAGTATCACTAACTGGTTATGCCCGCCAGGGCCAACACTTCATTTAAAACGAAACGACTATGGATATTCGCCAGGAACTGGAAAAACGCATTCTTATCATCGATGGTGCAATGGGCACCATGATCCAGCGCTACAAGCTCAACGAAGCTGATTATCGTGGTGAGCGATTTAAAGACTGGCACCTGGATGTGAAAGGTAATAATGACCTGCTTTGCATTACCCGCCCCGAGATCATCACCGAAATACACAAACAATACCTGGATGCCGGCGCCGATATTATTGAAACCAATACATTCAGCAGCACATCCATTGCAATGGCCGATTACGAAATGCAGTCGCTCGCTTATGAATTGAACGTAGCTGCTGCCAAATGCGCCCGCGAAGCCATCCGCCAGTCCGGCAAGCAGGCCTGGATAGCCGGTGCTATCGGCCCACTCAATAAAACATTATCACTTTCGCCCGATGTAAATAACCCCGGCTACCGCGCCGTCACTTTTGATGAAGTAGTAAATGCTTACTACGAACAGGTGAAAGGGCTTGTGGACGGCGGAGTGGATCTGCTGCTCATCGAAACCATCTTCGATACATTGAATGCAAAAGGCGCCATCTTCGCGATCAAAAAATATTTCAGGGATACACAAAAACCGCAACTGCCTGTCATGATCAGCGGCACCATCACCGATGCTTCGGGCAGAACGCTCAGCGGACAAACACTGGAAGCATTCTATACTTCCGTAGCGCATGCAAGGCCTTTAAGCGTTGGATTGAACTGCGCTCTGGGAGCAAAAGAAATGCGCCCGCATATCACCGAGCTTTCACAGATAGCTTCCTGCTATGTGTCTGCTTATCCTAATGCCGGACTGCCCAATGCCATGGGTGAGTATGATGAAGATCCCGCAGATACAGGCCATTACCTGGAAGAATGGGCAAAAGAAGGATATGTGAATATTGTTGGTGGCTGCTGCGGTACCACGCCCGACCATATACGCCATATTGCCGAGCATGTGAAAGGTGTTACCCCCAGGAAATTGCCTGTTGTAGAAACAACACTCGCTTTAAATAATTAAACACGACCATAAAAGTGCGGAAGTCGCCACAGCGATATCTGCACTTTTGCTAATGAGATATTATGTCAGACCAAGTTCATATTCAACCTTACCTCCGCTTATCCGGCCTTGAACCACTCGTGATCCGCCCGGAAACGAATTTTGTAAATATTGGTGAACGTACCAACGTGACCGGCTCAAAGAAATTTGCCCGGCTGATCCGTGAAAACAAATTTGAAGAAGCCCTCAGCGTAGCCCGCCAGCAGGTGGAAGGCGGCGCACAGGTCATCGATATCAACATGGACGATGCCTTGCTCGATGGTGTAAAGGCAATGACCACTTTTATCAACCTTGTGCAAAGTGAACCGGATATTGCCAAGATCCCGATCATGATCGACAGCTCCAAGTTTGAGATCATTGAAGCCGGATTGAAATGCGTGCAGGGGAAATGCATTGTGAACTCCATCTCTATGAAAGAAGGAGAAGCCAAGTTCATCGAACAGGCGATCATCTGCCAGAGCTATGGCGCTGCTGTGATCGTAATGGCTTTTGATGAAATAGGGCAGGCCGACACAGAAGACCGTAAGGTGGAAATATGCCACCGTGCTTATAAGATATTGACCGAGGTAGTAGGCTTTGATGGACAGGACATCATTTTCGATCCGAACATTTTTGCAATAGCTACCGGTCTTGAAGAACATAACAATTATGGTGTTGACTTTATCAATGCCACTCGCCGCATTAAAGAACTGATGCCTCTTGTAGGTGTAAGCGGTGGTGTGAGTAATCTTTCCTTCTCCTTCCGTGGCAACGAACCCGTGCGTGAAGCAATGCACGCTGTGTTCTTATACTATGCCATCAAGGCAGGCATGAATATGGGTATTGTGAATGCAGGGCAGATGGTAGTGTATGACGAGATCGAACCAGCGCTCCGCGAGCTGTGTGAGGACGTGATCCTTAACCGCAACAACGCCAACAACGAATCCACGGAAAAACTGATCGCTTTTGCTGAAACAGTAAAAGCCAAAGGCAAAGTGGAAGTGAAGGATGAAGCATGGCGCAATACCAGCGTGGAAGAAAGATTGAAACATGCACTCGTTAATGGTATCACGGACTATATAGATCAAGACACAGAAGAAGCCCGCCTGAAATATCCCAAACCACTTGAAGTAATTGAAGGCCCCCTGATGGACGGCATGGGTGTGGTAGGCGATCTGTTTGGTGCAGGAAAAATGTTCCTTCCACAGGTAGTAAAGAGCGCCCGCGTGATGAAAAAATCAGTAGCCTGGCTGACTCCCTTTATTGAAGAAGAAAAGAAGAGCAATCCCAACGTGCAAAATGGCAATGTTAAAAAGATATTGCTGGCCACTGTAAAAGGAGATGTGCATGATATTGGTAAAAACATTGTAGGTGTGGTACTGGGTTGTAATGGTTATGATATTGTGGACATGGGTGTAATGGTGCCTGCTGATAAAATACTGGATACTGCAGAAAAAGAAAAAGCAGATATCATCGGGCTCAGCGGACTGATCACTCCCTCACTCGATGAAATGGTGAATGTAGCCCATGAAATGAAACGCCGAGGCATGCAGCAACCTTTGCTGATCGGTGGCGCCACCACTTCACGCATGCATACCGCCGTAAAGATCGCACCGCAATATAACAATGGGGTGGTGCATGTGTTGGATGCAAGCCGCAGTGTGACCGTTGCAGGCTCATTGCTCTCCGAACAAAAAGACAGTTTCCTCGATAAAACCCGGCTGGAATACCAGAAGCTCAAAACCGATTTTGAGAACAAGAAAGTGGTGAAGGAATATCTCTCCTTCCCCGATGCGCAGGCCAACAGGGTAAAGATCGACTGGGCTGGTTATACTCCCGTCGCTCCCACTTTTACCGGTACAAAAGTCTTCCAGGACTATGATCTGGCTGAGATCCGCCGGTATATCGACTGGAAACCGTTCTTTATATCCTGGGAATTGCATGGCAATTTCCCCGACATTCTTTCCGATAAAAAAGTGGGCGAAGAAGCCACTAAGCTTTATAACGATGCCAATGCATTGCTGGATAAGATCATCAATGAGAAATGGCTTACCGCACAAGGTGTGATCGGCTTCTGGGAAGCTTCCGGCACAGCTCCTGATACGGTTGCTGTGAAAAACGGGAAGGGTGATATCAACCTGCAGTTCCTCCGCCAGCAGATCAAGAAAGCACCGGGCCAACCCAATTTAAGCCTTGCTGACTTTATCCGTCCGGCACAATATGCAACAGCAGCACCTGATCATATCGGTGCATTCTCTGTAACCATCAAAGGTATTGAACAACACATCAAACGATTTGAAGCCGAATTGGACGATTATAGTAAGATCACACTGCAGGCACTTACTGACCGTCTTGCTGAAGCCTTTGCCGAATGCCTGCATGAACGCACCCGCAAAGAATTCTGGGGATATGTAAAAGATGAAGTATTAAGCAATGAGCAACTGATCAAGGAAGAATACAGCGGCATCCGCCCGGCTCCGGGTTATCCTGCCTGCCCTGATCATACAGAAAAATATAAACTGTTTGCTTTACTGGGTGGTGAAGAATCAACAGGCATTCATCTCACCGAATCACTGGCGATGTATCCTGCTTCTTCTGTTTGCGGCTGGTATTTCAGTCATCCGCAAAGCCAGTACTTTGGCGTTGGCAAAATACAGCCTGATCAATTTGAAGATTATGTGTCCCGCAAAGAGCTGAGTAAGGAAGAAATGGAACGTTGGTTGAGATCGGCTATAGAATAAAGCTTTTCAATTGTCACTCCGGACCTGGTACAGTACTCATACAAGTTTAGAGAATATAAGATCCGGGGTCTCCTATATATTGTAGAGACCCCGGATCTTAGTGTACTATACTCGTTAACTTACTAAATCAGGTCCGGGGTGACAATTGAAAGTGAACTTCTGGTTCAACAATTATTTCAACAACGATCTCAGTTCAACCACTTTAAACTCCGGGCTCGCCTCAAAGCAATGCTTCAGTGTGGGAATATGTGCATTTCCAAACAATACAAGTATCCGGTCATTGGAGCCGGGTTGGGTTTTGAGAATGTTATTGAATATCCTCAGGTTGCGGCTGAACCACCACATGGCAATAATATCCGGCCCGTCATTACTGTGCGTATTGAATCCACCGGTCATGTATGCGCCCTGCATCCTCTTCAATACAGAAGGCTGTGCCATCAGCAGGAAGTTTTCCAGTATGGTCAAAGTTTTATCTATCGAATCGCCCACATTATATAACCTGTCGTAAAGTTTATTCCAGTAAATATCGCGGGGCCTGTCCACCGGCTTGCCATTCCACATGCTGTCGATCCATCTGTATTTCCTTGAATTCTCCGTAGCAAAACTGCTTGCATCTACCGCATACATTTTTGGCAGGTTAAGCTCTTTCCCGACTCGATAAGCCACCTGGTATATTTCATTGCGGTCGAGTTTAAAATTACCACTCAAATATTCCTTATACAATGAATCATGAAAAGACTGGCGGGTCGATTCAATATAGATACGGGTAGGTTTGAACCGTTTGATCACTTCGGCCAGTTGTTTGATCTCCTTTTGCCGCTGTTCGGATAACACATCCACACGAAGCGATGAATCAGTGATATGCTCATCCAGGTTGGGATAAGCAAAGTGAAACGTACCCAGCAGCAACACCCGGGCCGGCTGTCTTTCGCCTGATAACAATAGTTTATCCGGGTTAAGGGAACTCAGTTTTTTCCAGTTTACTTTTTGGGCAATCGCCGGTGTAAGCACCGCCAGGAAGATTAAACTGATCATGTATCTTTTCATAAATAAATTTTTATCAAAATTTGCCTGCAAACACAACGTAAGCAACCGCGATCTGCCAACCCCAGTTATCTATCTGCCAATCCCCGGCTACAGGATCGCAGATAAAAAGCAGGGATTTGCAGACAAACCTTTCCTCACCAGCAGCATTCGCCTATTTTAGTAGCATGACGAAACGCCAGCGTATATTTTGTTACTGCTTCACCCTGTTCATCATGATCTGGGGATCCGATATCATCAATACTGTTAAACTCAACAGGGTGATCAACCTAAGGGAAGCATTTAATATTTTCAATATTTCCCAACTCGTTTACGCAGGCATTACCATGGCCCTGATGCATTATATCTGCAGCAGGTATTTTCTTTCAAAAAAATACCTGCGTTTTGCATTAGCCATTGCCGGCCTGATCATTTTATGTATTTTATTACGTTATTGCATTGAAGAGAAACTATATCCCGTCCTGCTCGGAGCAAGGAACTATCCCGAGAAACTATCATTCCTGTATTACGTTCTGGATAATATTTACGTTGCGTCCGTTTATATCATAATAGGGTTCCTGCTTTTTTTACTGGATATGCAGATCGGCAACCAGAAAAAACAGGCAATGCTGATACAGCAGAACAAGGAAGCAGAGCTTCAATTCCTGCGTTCCCAGATCAATCCTCATTTCCTTTTCAATACGCTGAACAATATTTATTCGCTGGTGTATGAACAATCGCCCAAAGCGCCTGCAGCCATGCTGCAGCTATCAGACCTGATGCGTTATATGTTGTATGAAAAAAAGGAAATGGTGCCTGTGAGCAAGGAATGGGATTATATCCAGAATTTTATTACCCTGCAAAAGCTCCGTTTTGATTATGAAGTTCCGGTGCAACTGACACTTGAAGGTGATGCAAGCACCCTTCTTATCCCACCCTACCTCCTCATTCCTTTTATAGAAAATGCTTTTAAGCATGGCGATTTCCGGAATGGCCCATTAAAGATCATGCTTGCTGTATCGGGCAATTCCCTGCAGTTCACTATCTGCAATCGCATCGGGCATCAGAATAAAGATGAAGCTGGAGGCATCGGCCTCGATAATGTAAAGAGACGGCTGGAGCTTCTTTATCCCGGCCAGCATGAGTTGGAAACCAAACCAGAAAACGGATCCTTCACCGCACAATTAAAGCTATTCTTTTAATTTTATCCCGATGATAAAATGCCTTATCATAGATGATGAACCGCTGGCAGTAAAACTATTGAAAGATTATGCTGCCAAAATCCCTGACCTGGAAATAATGATGGCCGGCAGCGATGCATTTGCCGGTTTGCAACTGGCACAAAATGGGGAGGCTGATCTCATCTTCCTGGATATTCAAATGCCGGAACTTACCGGCATTCAATTCATGAAAGTACTGAATGGAAAATGCAAGATCATCCTCACCACTGCTTACGAGGAATATGCCCTCCAGGCCTTTGATCATGATGTGGTGGATTACCTGCTAAAGCCATTCTCGCTTGAACGGTTCATGACGGCCGTTCAAAAAGCCAGGGCAAGGATCGGCCAGGGCAAGCCCGCTGCTGAAGCAGCTAAACCTGATTATATCTTCGTGAAATCAGAATACCGCATTATCAAAATTGAATTGAGGGATATCCTCTATTTAGAAAGCCTCCGCGATTATGTAGCCATTCATACGATTTCTGCAGGGAAAATACTGACCCTTCAGAGCCTTCGCAGTTTTGAAGAAGCACTGGATGGAAAAGATTTTCTACGGATACATAAATCCTATATCATCGCCATAGATAAGATCAGTTCTATTGAAAGAAAAAGAGTAGTAATACAGGGAACCTATTTACCTGTAGGCGAAACCTATCTCGATAATTTCTGGAAAAGGCTTTCTGTTAACTGACCGGTTTAATTATCTACATCCTCTGTTTCTTCCTTCTGCTCTTCCAAAGGCAATTCATCTCCTTTACCTAATTTTATCCGGGGGTTCTGGCCTGTTCCTGTAATATTCATCGGGATGCCTATGATACCAAACGGCGGCAAGCCAAGCCGGCATTTCAGTTTCAGTTTGCCATCCAGGCTTGTTTGTCCCTGCAAGCGGAGCCGGAAACCTGCCACTTTAATCTTGGTCTTCTCCAGCGTTACGACATTATTCTGGATCTTCGTTTTAAAATTGATCTTGCTGAGGTCAGGGTCATTCAATCCATCCTTACCGGTTGATTTACCCATTGCGGAAAACAAACGGAATCCCTTCATCTTTACTTTTTTTATCGAAAGCACTCCCTCACCCTTCAACGACGGCATGATGGGATACATATCAGCATTCAGTTTTCCTTCCAGGTTGTAATCAACAGAAATAACACCTTCCGCCTTGCCTGCCGCCGGTGCCAACTCACGGAATAATCCCACTTCCTTATACATCCTTTTCACATCAAAATCGTTCATCGTGATATGATAAGTAAAGAATGCTTTATCCGGCGAAAGGCTTTTATATGTTGCATCCATGGATGTGCTTGCACCAGCCATGGTAAAACCTGTCTTTTCTATTTTTAACTGCCCGTTCTGTATCTGCACATTCCCTTTCACATCAGTTAAACGGAGCGTATTGTAATCAACATTCTTTACTGCTGCGTTCAATTGCAGATCGAGGTCAGCCGGCAAAAGCACAACCCCGCTGCTTGCAGCGGCAGTAACTTTTGCAGACGAGTCAGCCATTGTATTGAATGCCATCCATTCATCCAGCAAAAGATGATCTGAATTAAGATTGAATTTCCCCTGTAATGCCCCATGCCCTGCCAGGTAGCGGAATACATTAAATAAAGAACCATTCAACGCTATCACGGAACTGCCATAGCGGGCATTGAAGGATTCAAATTTCATCTGGTCCTGTTGGAAACGAAACCACCCACGGTCAATAAAGAATGGCTGCGGGTAGATATCTGTTGACACCACAATATTATTCACCTTCAGCGTGCCACTGTTATTCAACCGGCTGAAGCGTTGTGCCATTGCATCTGCTTCGTTTCCTTTAAGTGAAAGATCTGTTTCAATAGTCCCTTTCACATCCAGTCCTTGCTGTGCAAATACTTTATATATTCTTCCCAGATCTATCTCTCCTTTTGATACGATATCATAATGAAGGTTCTCCAGGTTGTGCAGGTCAGCTTTTACAAGGAATGATTTGCCTTCAAATTCAAAGGAGATTGGCTTAATATCTACTGCCAGATCGCGGAAGGTTCCTTCCTTGTTAGCTATTGTAGCGTCTACCTGTATTTTTTGAATAGGAGCAGGATAGTATTTGGTACGGAGCAAAGCATTCTCCAATTTTAGCACTGCTTCTGTTTTAGGGAAGATCTTTTTAGCCGGGATATACTGTCCGTTTGAGCGAAGGTTCATTGCCAGTTTACCTTCGATCTGCATGCTGTCGAGCGGGTAGAATTGCGCAATATCCGGGAGATTGATCATTGCATCCAGCTCTGCATCCACCGGAAAATCGGCTGCATTCCTGATCTTCAGAAAACCTTTCACATAGTTGTTCAGCACTTTTGCATCCAGGTTTTCGAGGAGTATGCTTGTATGGCGATAATTATTATCCGGGCAATTCACCTGCAGGTTAAATCCAAGTTTCTCTACTGGTTTTGGCAAAGGTGTATAATGGATATAACCGTTTTCCAGGGAAGAATTGAGCGTAAATGCGGGAATGCTTGTTACAATAATGTCTTTCCGGAGTTTAGCCGGGTTTTGGCCGGTTGCATATTGACCATTGGCAGAAAACTGAATATCCAGTTTTCCTTTTAGATCATAATCTGCCAACCCCAGTGCCCTGTCGAGTGTAGCGAGATCAAGTGTGCTGCTGGCTTTTGCTTTTATATACGGAGCTGAAAACCCTTTTACATCCAGTACAGTGCTGAAATAATCCTTACCTACATTGAAAAAAGCAGAATCCACTTTCAGTTCCTGCTTTTCCATATTCAGCAGCGGCAGGCGATAATCCATGTCAAGATAAAGATTGCTCAATGCCACCGGCGCTTTATCATAAGCGATGGAGCCTTTGCGCACCTGCATATCGAGCGAAAGATCAGGCATGCTGTCGGTGGAAACAATATACTTTCCTTTGAGGTCAGCTTTTATATCCGCTTTCCCTTTAATGCTTGTTTTGGTCAGCCAGCCCTGGTATTGGGGTGGCAATGCAGACATCACATCATCCAGGTCGGCATCAGCACTGCTCAACTGGAAATTCATATCATATCCATTGCTGAGAAAATCGAAACTGCCATTGAAATCCATCGGCAGTTTATTGATATGCAGCCTGTTTTTAGGAAAACGCAAAGCAAGCGAGTTTGTATTGATACTGGTAAGCAGATCAGCATTGAGCTTTTTCTGCATCACGTAAGGGTACTTATCGTAATACAGATCAAAACTATCTACGGTGAGATGGCTGGTAAGATCAAAAACAGCTTTGCTGAGATCGCCTCGCCCGGTATAGTTCAACCCTTTCGCTCTGATCAGCATGGCAGAAGAAAGATCATCATACAGCAGATCGGTTTTTTCAATAACGATCCTTTTGATCTTCAGGGCTGTTGTAGTGTCTTCGCCTGAACTGCTGCTACCGGAGGAGGGGGCTGATTGATAAACATTGTAATTGGCTTCTCCTTTTTCATTTACAAGCACATTGATCTTCCCTTTGGTGATAAAAAACTGGTCAACCTCGATATCCCCTTTTATCAATGCCAGGATATTAATGCCAAATGCTACTTCATTAGCTGCCAGTAAAGTGTCTTTCTGGTAGGGCGCTGACCCCTTCAGGGAAAAATCATGCAAACTCATAGTCAGCGCAGGGAAGTGATTGAAAAATGAAAGACGCGCTTTGGAAAAATTAACTTCCCCGTTAATGGACCTGTTTACCAGTTGCTTCACCTTGGTTGTAATGGTATCGGGAAGAATATATGGTAAAAGAAAAAGAATAAGTAATAAAGAACCAACAGCGATCCCGGTGATCTTTGCTGTTTTGAAAACAATGTTTTTGATAGTACGCTTCATATCCTGTATGGGCCTTTAATTTTATAAGGCCTTAAGCGGTTTTCATACAATACGGATAACAGGATCAGCGGGATTTTACAACAGTGGTCTTTGTCCAGCTATCATGCCAGGGGCTGTCGCCAAAACCACTGAACGCTTCAAAAGGAACAAGGCGCGACAGGCTCCGCAGGAAAGCATCCTTAAATGTAAGTTCGCCTCCATCCTGGCGTATGGCCCTGGTGCCGGTAAGTAGCTTGCCTAATGTATAACCTCTGAAAGCTTTTTCACAAATAGTGTAATAGATAAGATAGTTGAAGATGGCTACTATATATCCGATAAGAAAAAGGTCAAGGTTATTTGTATTCTCAACGATACGCAGTGTGTATTCAGGGAAAAGGGATCCCAGCAGATAACCTACCGCTGTGCCGGTGATATAGGTCAACCCCAAACGCATCAGGATATTGTCAATGATCAGGTTCACTGCGCGTTGTCCTTTCGTTGCCTGCTCGTACTGGACGAGGTTGTGCATTTCTTCAGAAAAAATTGATTCGACTTCGGAGGTGTGTTGTTGATTGTTGTCCATGGCGTTGATATTATGGTAATATATGCAATCTTTCGAGTTCTTTTACCAGTTCCCCGGCGCTCGTAAAATGAATGGACCGGATGCCCAGTTCTTCTGCCGCTTTCACGTTCCGGAGGTTGTCGTCAATAAAAATAGCTTCTTCCGGCTTCACCTGGTAGCGGCTCAGCAAGCGCTGGTAAAATTCCGGGAATGGCTTCCTGGTTTTTTCTTCACCGCTCACAACGCGGCCATCAAACCAATGCAGGAAGTTGTATCGGGCAAGCGCAACATCAAAAAGGCCGGCATGCCAGTTGGTCAAAGCATAGATCCTGTATTTTCCGGTTTCTTTCAGTGTCCTCAGTACTTCCACGGTGGCGGGAATCGGGGCTTTCAACATATCCGACCAGCGGCCATAGTAGTCGCGGATCTGCTGTTCCCAGTCAGGGAATTTCTCTACCAGCTCCTGGGTGGCTTCCACATAAGAACGACCGGCATCCTGTTCCTCATTCCAGTCGCTGGTGCAGATATTTTCGAAAAAATACTTACGCTTTTCAGGGCTCTCGAAATAGGTGTCGTGGTATACGTAATCAGGGTTCCAGTCGACCAGCACCCCTCCCAAATCAAAAATAATCGTAGTGATACGGCTCATTTCTTATTATATCGAAGTTTGAGAAAAATCATTGTCAATGACATAGTAAGAACAACTGCATTTGTTAGAATAATTACCCAATTATCCAGCACTGCTCCATAAATGATCCACAATATTTCATTGGCGGCGGCAATCAGGAACATCAATAGTGAAATATCCCTGGCAGATTTCTCTTTCCAGGTTTTGATCACTTGCGGCAAAAAGGTCAATGCGGTGATGGCACCTGCAATATAACCCAGCACATCTACTGACATAGTGGTTGGCTTGGTGATGATGGCGGGCAAACCTACATAAAAAAACGTTGCCCGGAGGTATAACCCAATTCTATAAATTTATATCCTACAAACCCTAATTTATGTGGAAGTTATACGCTGTGCTATCAGCCGTTTTTGCAGCCCTGACTGCCATACTGGCCAAGATCGGGGTGAAAGGGATCAACACCAATGTGGCTACCGCTGTACGTACCCTGGTTGTATTGTTTGTAGCCTGGGGAATTGTCCTGGCCAGCGGGCAATTGAAACAGGTCAAAGAGTTAAGTAAAGCCAATCTTCTTTTTCTCGGCCTTTCCGGTATAGCCACCGGCCTTTCCTGGATCTTTTATTTCAAAGCCCTGGCACAGGGACCGGTTTCAAAAGTAGCCCCCATCGATAAACTGAGCGTAGCCATTGCCATTGGCCTGTCTTTTCTTATCCTGAAAGAACCGGTTGACTGGAAAGTGCTCACCGGCGCTTCGCTGATCATTGCTGGAACGATCATTTTATTACAGTAAATGCGGACGATTTGCCGTTAAGGCAGGCAGCCGCTATCCTGCATCTTTTATTATCTTTTCTCGAACAGCCACCACAACCGCTTTCTTGACTTTATCTTATAGTTTGTAGTGATATAACTGTGTATATGTGCCATGGCCTCATCTATATCATCGGTTATCAGCACCAGCTCCATGTCTTCTTTTGCAATAGTGCCCTGTTTCGCCATGTCTTCGATGGTTTCGAGCAATTCACGATAGTATTCCTTTCCGAATAAAACGATAGGGAACTGCGTGATAGTTTTGGTTTGCACCAGCGTAAGTGTTTCAAAAAATTCATCCATTGTACCAAATCCGCCGGGCATAATGATGAATGCATAGGAATATTTGATGAGCAATACCTTTCGTACAAAAAAATGCTCGAAGGTCACGGATTTATGGAGATAGGGATTTTCTTTCTGCTCAAAAGGAAGTTGGATATTACAACCAACAGATACGCCGCCACTTTCGTAAGCACCACGATTAGCTGCTTCCATAATACCCGGACCGCCACCCGTCATAGTAGTAAAGCCCAGGGCTGCGATCCGCTTACCGAATTCCCGGGCCTGCTGGTAATAAGGGTGGTCTTCTTTAAAACGTGCGGAACCGAATACAGTAATGCAGGGACCCATAAAATGCAGGCACCGGAACCCTTTAATAAATTGCCTGAAAACCCGGAAGGCAAACCCCAGTTCATAACCCCGGCTCTTGGGTCCATCCAGGAAAATATGTTCTTTGGCAGGTATGATTCTGTCTGTATCACTCATAAGAAGAACTTTGAAAAAGAATTAAAAATAAAACATTTCGGGCCAAACAGTATGGATTTGGGCAGGAGTAAAAATATCCTGTACTTTGAATGATTAAATAAAGCAGCTATGCGCATCATCAGTTATAATGTTAATGGCATCCGCTCTGCCATTAACAAAGGATTTATAGAATGGTTGAAAACCGATCCTGCAGATATTATTTGCATTCAGGAAACCAAAGCCGTAAAGGATAATGTGAATTACAAGCTCTTCAATGATCTTCAATATGAGGATTACTGGTTCAGCGCACAAAAAAAAGGATATAGCGGAGTAGCTGTTTTCAGCAAGATCAGGCCAGACAACGTGGAATATGGTACCGGGCATAAGATCAGTGATGATGAAGGAAGAGTGATACAGCTTGATTTCGGTGATGTCCGGCTGATCAATGCCTATTTCCCCTCAGGCACCAGTGGCGATGAGCGGCAGGGTTATAAATATGTGTGGTTGGATGAATTTTATACCTATCTCGACAAAATGAAGAAAGAATATCCCAAGCTGATCGTTTGCGGTGACTATAATATTGCACATAAGGAAATTGATATCCATGATCCGAAAGGCAATAAAAAATCATCGGGTTTCCTGCCGGAAGAAAGGGAATGGATGAGCAAGTTCCTCGACAGTGGCTGGGTTGATACTTTCAGGGAATTCCATCCAGAACCCCACCGCTACAGTTGGTGGAGCCAGCGTTTTCCTTCTGTAAGGCTGAACAATAAAGGCTGGCGGATCGATTATATCAATGTAACCGCACCGCTTAAGAAAAACCTGGTAGCAGCAGAGATCTATCCGGATGTCAAACATTCTGATCATTGCCCGGTGTACCTGGAGCTGAAACCATGACAGTCCACCCGTTTTATCAATACTCAAGATCATTTATATGGGTTCAGGAATTAAAGAAGCCATTATTTACAATGTAACCACCAAAGTAGCAGAACCGGTAGCAGAAAAATGGCTTCAATGGATGAAGGAAGAACATATTCCGGACATCGTTGGCACGGGGTGCTTTACACGTGCCGTTGTTTTACGTTTAATTGAAGTGGATGAAACAGAAGGGCCAACCTATGCTGTACAATTTTTTTCAGAAAGCAAAGCATTATACAATCGTTATATCGAAGAGTTTTCTGAAGAAAAAAGAAAAACAGCTCTTGCAAAATGGGGCAGTAATGTTATCTCTTTCCGATCAGTGCTGCAGGTTGTGAATTGAGTGTGCAAAACATTAATTATTAATTTTGCCGGTTCAAAAACAATTGTATATTCCTCTGGAATCCTTTACCCGCCTGCATTTCAGCGGGTGCGCTGTGAAACACAGGACTGTCGCGGGTTTCAAAGGATCAACGGAAAATCACTCGTAAAACCCCCAATACTTAAATCCGCTAAAATCCTTGCTCCGCGCGGCTTGTGGCCAATTGTTATCTATTGGTAAAAAAGATAAATAATTTTTGCCGGTATTAAAAAGCATATAATTTTGTCGCCGTTACTAAATACCTAAAAAACAAGATTATGAACAAAGCTGAATTAATTGCGCAACTTGCTGACGATGCAGGTATCACCAAAACACAGGCTAATGCTGCGCTGGATTCTTTTGTAGACG
>DATAJQ010000020.1:0-8597 GCA_036262095.1 Chitinophagaceae bacterium
CTCCGGGAATATTTCCTGTATTGGTTTCATAAAACGGCAGCGAAGATAGGTGATTTGCTACGGCAAACTTTCTCTATTTTTGCAGCCCAAAAGTTATAACACATATATGAGCAATCGAACATTTACCATGATCAAGCCTGACGCTTTCAAAAACGGGCATTCAGGAGCAATCATTGATCGTTTCATCAAAGAAGGTTACAGGATAGTAGCGTTGAAACTTACCAAGCTTTCTGCCGAAAAAGCCGGCGAATTTTATGCAGTGCATAAAGAAAGACCTTTCTATGGTGAGCTGGTAGAATTTATGAGCAGCGGCCCCATCATTGCCGCCATCCTCGAAAAAGACAATGCTGTGGCTTCCTTCCGTGAGCTGATCGGGGCAACCAATCCTGCCCAGGCAGCCGAAGGCACCATCCGCAAATTATATGCAACTTCCGTTGGCGAAAATGCCGTACACGGCAGCGACAGCGACGAGAATGCAAAGATTGAAGGGAACTTTTTCTTCAGTGGGCTGGAGCAATTTTGATTGCAGTCTTGAGTCTTTAGTCGGCAGTCGATAGTCAAAGCCTGTCCACTGTCACTCTGGTCCTGGTTCAGGACACTTACCAGTTTAAAGAATATAAGAGCCGGGGTTTCCTCCATAGTAAAGAGACCCCGGCTCTTTATGTACTAGATTTCTTTTGTTGCAATCACTTTGTTCTCTACAGGAGTTACAGTAAATCCTGCTTTGCGCAGCAAATTGAGTACGCCTTTTTCACCTGGCAAGTGGCCTGCTCCTACTGCAATCAATAATGAATGACCGGGTAAAATTTCTTTCAGTTTTTCGATCCAGTTGCGGTTTCGTTGGAACAATAATATGTCAGCATAGGCGGCTACACCGGCTTCCTCTTTCATCATCAGTTCTTCCAGCTTTTTGAGGTTTTGTTCGCGGTAAGCCTGCAGCATTTCAGACAATTCGGTAGAAGAGCTGTCTTTACCTTTATTGGCATTATCAATATATGCTACCAATTGCTCGGCCTGCATTTTATAGGGAATACCGTCCAGCACCTCTGCCTGGTATCCCATGGTCTCCAGCCCTTTTATTTTTTTCTTGTACTTTTTCGCTACTTCCATGATCTCCTGTTCCATAGCTGTATTCCTATCGCAGGGAAGTGAACTTTGCTCCAGCAGGGAAGCGGCAAGAATGGGCTTATACGTTTCCAGCATGGAGAAAGGCAGCATGGAACCGGCGCCGTCAAAATAGTTTTTTACTTTTTCGTAATCTTCTTTGCTGAGCAGGTCCTGCAGTGTAGTATCACCCTTCATCTTCATCTTACTCATCACTGTGAGCATCTCCAGCATATTGTCCAGGTCGATCTCGAAGTATACTTCATCTGCATTGATGATGCTGTTCTTCAAGTTCTCACTGATCCCTGCATCATCTTTGCAAAGCATGTGGATGGTGCCAAAAAGGTAAGAAGGCTTTTCAAGCCCGTTGCCACTGATCTTCCAGAGCAAAGTGTTTTCATTGCCTGGGTCTTTGACCGGCTTGGCTTTTGTTTTCTGGGCACAACCGTTCAGCACGAGAAAGGACAGGAACAAACCTGCACTGAGTCTTTTCATCAAAAATATTTTAAGCAATTTACTTAGAAGTTATGGCAAAAACGAATCTGCGTCCTGGCCGGTTTTAATCCACCACCGCTTCTTCACCATACATCTGCGCCTTGAATTTCAATGATGGAGAAGGGATGAACCTGCCAATTCCCAGGCTCTCCCATTTGGCATCAACGGAAGCGATGGTCGCATCGTCTGCCACAATGATGTTCGGCCAGTCGCGGTGAAAATCATCCAGCTCTTTCGTTTTCCTCGTACCATCCAATCCCATGCAGGCAGTACCTGCTTGTTGGTAAAGATGATAATCCCTTTTCGGATCAAGGTTATTGCAGAAGCGCCATAACGCTGTAGGCAGGTCGCCGGCATCCACTGTATGCTCCACGTACAGGACCATTTTTATTCCCTGCATTTCAGATAATGCACTGATCTGTTCGTGCAGTTCCCTGATATGCCCCTTCCTGTTCTTTTCTATGGAAAGGATAAGACAGGGTATTTGCTTTGCAAGCAGGTTTTCATTCACATGTTTTATTTCCGGAAATTTTTGCTGCAGCAATACACCGGGTTTTGCCTCAGTCATATCCTTCCAGTTAAAACGTTCATCTGTTTCTTCCGGGAATTTTTTAGTTCCATCTATGCACATCTTACCGCCAAATCCCAGTTTGCTGCAACTGTGGTCCAGCACATCCATGGGACCTTGTGAAAAATAAATATCTGTGGCCGGGTTGAGGTTGCGGAATACATATCGGGCCAGGGAGAGATAATCAGTGATCAGAGAGCCTTCATCCGATATCACCAATATTTTGTTGAACATCATCTGGCCTGCGCCCCACATGGCATTCATTACTTTTTGCCCCTGCCCTGCATATTCCTTATGAATTTGTGTGATCACGAGATTATGGAACACGCCCTCCACAGGCATATCCATATCCACAATCTCAGGCACCATGGTCATTTTGATCGGTGCGAGGAATATCCGTTCGGTCGCTTTGCCCAGCCAGGCATCTTCCTGCGGCGGAATACCCACAATGGTGGCAGGATACACAGCATTCTTTTTGTGCGTGATCGCTGTGATATGAAAGCGGGGATACCAATCAGGCAAAGAATAATAACCGGTATGGTCTCCAAATGGCCCTTCCCAGATCAGCTCATCCTGCGGGTCCACATATCCTTCAATTACAAAATCAGCATCTGCCGGCACTTCAATTTCCGGCTGGGAAATACATTTTACCAGCTCCACTTTTTTCTTGCGGAGAAAACCGGCGAGCATATATTCATCCACATTTTCCGGGAGCGGTGCTGTAGCAGAATAAGCATAAGCAGGATCACCACCCAGGGCAACTGCAACAGGCATGCGCTTGCCAAGTTTTTTATATTCATTAAAATGCTTTGCAGACACTTTATGCTTATGCCAGTGCATACCTGTTAAGGTTGGGCCAAACACCTGCATGCGGTACATTCCCACATTACGAGCATGTGTGAGTGGGTCTTTTGTATGAATAACGGGAAGGGTTACAAAGGGACCGCCATCTTTTGGCCAGCAGGTGATCACGGGTAGTTTGGTAATATCCGGCTCTTTCAGCACCACTTCCTGGCATTCCCCTTTTCCTTTTTTTACTTTAGGCATCCAGGAAGCGAACTGCCCCAGTTTTGGTAAAAGCTTCAATTTATCAAGAATGCTTTCTTTTGGCGCAGCAAGCAATTTGAAGAGATTTTCAATCTCCTTTGCCACATCATCGAGATGGTTTACCCTAAGCGCCATGCACATCCTTTTGTCACTGCCATACGCATTCATCAGCACGGGAAAGTCATAGCCGGTATTTTCAAATAAGATCGCTTTTCCGCCGCCTGGCTGTTTGCTCATGCGGTCGGTGATCTCCGCCATTTCCAATACGGGATTTACATAGGTACTGATACGTACGAGCTCACCTGCTTTTTCCAATGCATCGATAAATGCCTGTTGATTCTTATATGCCATAATTGGCAAAGGTACAACAGCACTCAATACATATTCGCCGGGCAGCGAACACTATTGCGGCTACCTGAACCATTCCAGCCGCCACCGGAATTGAGACGGAATGTAAGATGCAGACCTGCGAAATAATAATGGTCTTTGTATTTGGAGCTTCCCCGCTGAGATCCTTTCGCAGGAGATGTAGGATTACCTCCGGGTAATTCATCACCACGGTAAGCCATATCCACCGACAATTGCCCGCGATTAGCCAGCAGATCGGCAGGATCAGCGTAATTGCCGCTTACATCGTCAAGGTGATCGGTAAATAATATGCGAAGACCGGCTTCAAGCCCCAGGTGGATATTATCCGTGAATGCGTATTTGATACCACCGCCAAAGGGTATGGCCAGTTGGGTGAGTTTATATGTTTTGCCATAGCCGGGGATCCCTTGCCCTTCTGTGCTAAGCGGGCGGAGATAGATCTTATCACTCGTGCCATTATATGCGTAAGGGTTGAAGTGAAAAACGGCCAGACCTCCAAATACATAGGGAGTGAACTTATGATCATATAAATTCTGCAGATAGTATTGCCCCATCAGGCTGAATTCGGTGATCGCCGTTTCAAAGCTAAGATTGCGGGCTATCCTGCCGCTATCATTGCTGAAACGGTCTGCACCACCCACCACGGCATAAGTAAAGCCCGCCCGCAACATGAATTTGTCTGTCAACTCATAATTGCCTGTAATGCCAATAGCCCCATTGGTCACTTTCCTGGGAAATATCTTGTCTGTAAGGTCACCATTATATGCAGCCAGCCCTCCAAATACACCAACATGGAAACGCTGTGCAAAAACAGCATTGAACAGGAAAACAAAAACGATCAGCAGCCTGGCTTTTTTCATATTCACTTTTAAGATGTTAAACTGCCTGCAAATTTAAGGCCGGGTTGGCAGAAGTACGGGGGAACGAAAAAAAATGGAACTTATTACATAAAGAAGACCATACACCAAAAAATTCAAAAATACACAGCAATAACCGCCCCCTTTCCGTCCTTCCCGCCTTACCGGTAAGATTTACTTACTTTTTTCATATTTCTTACCGGCAAGAAATATATTTACATCCTGTTTTGTTTGCCGGGAAGGACGGGAAGGGGAATAACGAAGTGTTATTCTTTACTGAACACTCCTGTATAATGTATACCCAATCCGGGCTCACCGGAATAGCTGATCTTTCCCAGGTCGTAACTGATGCCGGTAGCCAGGTCTTCTTTCAGAAGCAATGGACCATCCATATCCACATGATCGATAAATGGCAGCAGATGGGCAATAGCAGCCGAGCCAATAGTTGATTCGTTCATACAGCCCACCATCACTTTCATATCCAGTTCTTTTGCCCGTTTAATCATACGCAGTGCAGGCGTAATGCCGCTGCATTTGGTCAGTTTGATATTGATACCATGAAAATGGTCCTTGCATTTCTCCACATCCTGCTCAGCCACACAGGCCTCATCGGCAAATAATGGCAGGCTTGATTCCCGGTACAGCACTTTCATGCCTTCCCAGTTGTCTTTGGCAAGCGGCTGCTCCACCAGTTCCACTCCTAATTCTTTTAACACAGGAATAAGCCGCAAAGCAGTGTCAAGGTCCCAGGCAGCATTGGCATCCACTCTTAAAACGGAAGAAGTGTTTTCGCGCAAGGCTTTAACAATAGCGATATCATCTGCCGTTCCTACTTTTATTTTATAAATGGGCCAGGGCTTTTCTTTCAGCTTGGCAATCATTTTTTCTACGGTATCAATACCAATGGTATAATCCGTTACAGGATTATGCGAGGTATCACCCTTCCACATTTTATATAATGGCTGCCCTTTCAGTTTGCCATACATATCCCAGGCGGCAATATCAAGTGCACAAACAAGAAAAGGATTTTGCGGAAACAGGTGATGCAGGTAATGCCAGTAACGTTCCGGCTCTGTAAATGCGAACTTCTCCACGAAGACCTTTTTTCTTTCAAGATCTTCCATCATTTTTTCTACAGTGATATGATAATACGTAATCGCGGGTGCTTCGCCATATCCCTTAATACCAAAATGCTCGAGCTCGACCACTAATGTGGGCTGATGCGTTTTAGTGCCTTTTGAAATAGTGAAAGGATGACGAAAAGGAAGGCTGTATGGCCAGAAGGAACATTTCATAATCGACAAATTTATGAAACAATCCCAGCACTTTAGTAATATCAAGACTACCGACTCACGACTCACTCTCATCTCCCCGCATTCGCAACATACTCCTTCAACTCCGCATTGAACTCTTTCTGCTTCAGCAGGTCTTCCAAAGAAAGATGCATGCGGTAACGCCAGTAATGTTTTGGCACAGCCGGATTATTGATTCGTTCATCCTCGGGCTTCTCGCGCCGTAGCGTTTCGCTCATGCCCAGGATATCCTGCAACTGGAATATGCTCCACATGGCAGGCGAATACAGGTGTTGCAATATAATGGCCCTGTTGATCCAGGGTTCGCAGAAGAAAGGCGCTGTGCCCCATTGACCAAGCACTTCGTTATAGAAATGTTGTGTTCTTTCAGGATTCTCTTCCCACCAGCCACGAATGGTGCTCATATCATGAGTCGATGGCGTGATCACGGACAGATAAGGTGCATCATCCGGAAGGAAAAATTCTTTTGCAGGGTCTTTAGGCATGCGTTGTATCTCCAGGCTGAGTATACCCAGTTGCTTCATTACATCCGGTACGCAATGTGGCACCATACCAAGGTCCTCACCACAGATAAGCATATTGGTCGCTTCCTTTAAATGCGGCAATTTCTGCATGGCTTCTTTTCTCCAGAAATCATCCTGGCGGCGGTAGAAATAATTAATATAGAGCGCCCGCAGCTTTTCCTGCACATGCGGAATAAGGAAACGGAAAGAAGAAGTTTTCTCCATGGAGATACGGAAATGATACTCCATGCCGTTCGAACCTTCCTGTTTGAACAGGATCACATTGGAGATAAGATCATACAATCCTTTTTCCAGTGCGGCATTTTCTGTTGAAGTTGGCTGTGCAGCAAAGTAAGCCTGCACTTTGCGTTGCGTGTCAAATTCAGGTTTAAGATCAAACCCTCCCCTGTCGTTGGCCAACAGGAATGTTTCCTTCACTTTAGTGTTCAGCTCATTGAACACTTCATATAATATCTCTTCATTGATAAAAGGCATGCAGTAGCGCTGCTCTTCAAACCAGATACCGTTCTCACCAAACTCTACATAATGAACAGGCAGGCAGGGCACGAAATGCCCCATAATGCCTTGTACCGCATGCGATGGTATCGTCCAGATGCGGAAGAAACCCAGGATATGATCGATACGGAAAGCATCAAAATAATTGCTCATCTGCTCAAACCGTTGCTTCCACCAGGCAAAGCCATCTTCCTGCATTCGTTTCCAGTTGTAGGTTGGAAATTCCCAGTTCTGCCCTATCGGTGTAAAATCATCCGGCGGCGCACCGGCCTGTACCTGCATATTATAAAGCTCAGGGGCCACCCATGCATCACATCCATAACGGTAGATGCCAATAGCGATATCTCCTTTGAGCACGATGCCTTTTTTATGCGCATAATCCGCAGCATCCTTCAATTGAAGATGCAGATGGTATTGAACAAAACAATAGAATAATATTTCTTTCCGCGCTGCTGTCTTGGATGCCAGCAGGCCGTCTATTTCCTCCGGTTTGTAAACACTATTGGTTTTCCATTCTTCAAAATGGGAAGAGTTGTATTTATCGCGGAAATAGCAGAATACTGCATAAGGTTTCAGCCAGTGCTGATTGGCTTCATAAAACGACCGGTAATCGTCCGAAGCAAAACAATCCTTGCCCAGGTCTTCATACAATTCCCGAAGCAGGGCGATCTTAAACCGCAACACTTCTTCGTAATCCACTTCCGACAGCCCGTTCAGTTGCTGCTGCTTTTTCTTCAGTGAACTGAGTTTGGCAACATTTTCCTTTCCTGCCACAGCTGCCAGGTTGATATAGATCGGGTGCATGGCAAAAGCAGAGATCGCAGCATAGGGATATGAATCCGTCCAGGTGCTGGTGGCCGTGGTATCATTCACGGGCAGCAGCTGTATCAGCTTCAAACCGGTTTCCCTTGCCCAGTCAACCAGCAATTTGATATCCGCAAATTCGCCTACGCCAAAGCTGTTCTTGCTGCGCAGGCTGAATACGGGTATGGCTACGCCGGTGCCTCTCCAGGTATTGTTGGGCAAACGAACAAAACCATCATGCAGTATGCAAAGCTTATGCGGGTCAAGATTATCGCCGTGGAGGAGCCGGTTATCACCGGCCTCGTAAGTGCGGAAAGTTTTATCTTTTGTATGGTAAATACCATACTTGTAAGCGACAGGGAAACCGGAAGCGCTCAGGTCCACATAAGTAATCCACCAATCGTCTTCCTTGTTAAGTAATACAGGATTCTCTTCCGACCAGCTGCTTAAAGCATCATCGCTTCCCAACAGGCATACCACTTCATGCTTGTGAAGCAAGGGTGCTTTCACTTTGAAAACATGACTGTACCTGCGGGGGATTTTAGGCTTGCCTTTAGGAAAATTATCCTTCAGCAATACATTATTAAAAGGTGCGGTAAAAAAAGCGTTCTCGTATTCTCCGGCGTGGTTCCAGGTATCGATCACCTGTATGGAAGATGTATTTTTCAGGGTGGTGCCTGCTACGCGGTCATGTCCCCATTCATTGATCCTTTCTCCATCTTTATTCTTAAGATAATATTTATAGCGGATGCCGTTCTTTTGCCAGTGTTTATCTTCAATGGGAATATTGATCTGCCAGCATTCGTCGTTGAGATATTCCATGGGGGCGGCCTTTTCAGGATCGCCCTGTCCCAATTCAGCCACGTCGCCATATATCCACAAACTTTCACCGAAAGACGTATGAAACCGAAGGGTAAATTGAATGGTCATTGCAATCGTTGGTTCTGTCTTTAAAGCCATAGTCTTCGTGTAATAAGAACACATTATGTACGAAAGTAAATAAAACATGCAAGGTTCGCAT
>DATAJQ010000021.1:0-23928 GCA_036262095.1 Chitinophagaceae bacterium
ATAACTGACATAATAATATGTAAGGGTTTAAAAAACGGATGGCAAAAATAGGGGAATTATAGATATGAACAAATTGTGGAAAACCGCCAAAATACAGGCTTTTCAAGGGTTTACGGGGATTACAGGAAGTAAATTTTGATAAGACTCCTTCACTTTCATTCCTGAAAACAGATTTCATTGATTTTGCTCCCTTCCCGTCTTCCCGCCTTACCGGTAAATTTTTACCGGTAAGGCGGGAAGACGGGAAGGGAGCATCGATATTAACTCCGAAGTTTCTGTGCAAAAAGCTTCAAATCATCATGTTATTAGTAAATATCCTTATCCGTTTTCCGGGTTTTTCCCCACATCGGGTTGTGAATATCATCATTTGATTGTGAATAATCCCGTGTGAAACGTTGATATGAAATAGAATTGTTAGGACACAATTTGTGAAGCAGCCCTCGGCTGGTCACTGACCCGTATGTAATTCATGGTTTGTTCCATCTCAATTCACATAAAATGATCCGGTTTAAGAGGCACTATTTTTCCAGACCTGTTTTTAACATTGCTGTGGATAGGATAGCTCAAACGCAATAGAATAGCTGAAACAATATGTGGATTTCTCTGTTTTAAATGTGGATTACGTTGAAGTACTAATTTTGTAAAAACTGGTTTTCCACTAATTCACAGCCGTAATAATAATAAACTCTTTTTTAAAAAATATTATATTATTAATATTAGAACTAAAGAAAGACAAAAGAAAAATTGATTTGAAAAATCGGTGAAGCTGTTGGAATATTGCTCCCCCGATCAATCAGTCAACAAAAAAATGGGTTATGGACACAGCAACACTTACCGCCGCGAAAGAAAAAGTTGAGCAAAGAGGTTTTCTCGACATTGACCTCGATCCAACGCTCGACCTGTTTGCCGAAATAGAGCGTTTGAAGAAGGAGAAGAATGCTGTGGTGCTTGCGCATTACTACCAGGAACCCGATATCCAGGATGTTGCGGATTATATCGGCGACAGTCTTGGTCTTGCCCAGCAGGCAGAGAAAACCAAGGCTGATATGATCGTGTTTGCAGGTGTGCATTTCATGGCTGAAACGGCCAAGATCCTCAACCCAACCAAGAAAGTAGTGATCCCTGATCTGAAAGCAGGTTGTTCTCTGAGTGATAGCTGCCCTCCGCCGTTGTTTAAACGCTTCAAGGAGCAGCATCCTGATCATGTGGTGGTGAGCTATATCAACTGCAGTGCCGGCATCAAGGCCTTGAGCGATGTGATCGTTACCAGCAGCAATGCCCGTGTGATCGTGGATAGCTTTCCAAAAGATCAGCCCATCATTTTTGCACCGGACAAAAACCTCGGAGCCTATATCAACAAAGTAACAGGAAGGAATATGCTGCTTTGGAATGGAGCCTGCATGGTGCATGAGATCTTCAGCCTGGAAAAAATAACCAAGCTGAAAATGCGTCATCCAAATGCAAAGTTCATTGCTCACCCAGAATGTGAAGAACCCGTTTTACGCCTGGCAGATTATATCGGTTCCACTACCGGCTTATTAAAGTTTACTCAAACTGATCCAGCCAAAGAATTTATTGTGGCTACAGAAACTGGTATCCTCCACCAGATGATGAAGTCTTCACCTGATAAAACCTTTATTCCTGCTCCGCCAAATAATAGCTGTGCATGCAATGATTGCCCGCACATGAAGCTTAACTCATTGGAAAAACTTTATCTCTGCATGGAGTATGAAACTCCTGAGATAACAATGGATGAAGAGTTGAGATTGACTGCAAAGAAACCGATCGATCGCATGCTGGAGATCAGTGCCAAAGCAGGACTTTAAGTAAAAGTGTTACTACCCGATTTTGCGTAGTTTATCTACAGCTTTTTCCAAAGTATCCTCTTTTTTGGCAAAACAAAAACGGATCACTTTGTTATCTGTCCCGCCCTGGTAAAATGCAGACACAGGAATAGTTGCCACTCCAAATTCTTTGGTGATGCGGATAGCAAAATCGATATCTTTCTCATCACTTATCCTGTTGTAGGTTGCACAGATAAAATAACTGCCCTTGCTATCAAGCAGATCAAATTTTGTATCCTTCATCAGGGAAATAAAATAATCCCTTTTTTGTTGCATAAAACTTCCTAATCCAATATAAGCTTCTTTATTTTCAAGGAAGCTGGAAAGGGCGACCTGTGAAGGTGTGTGACAGGCAAAGCAATTGAATTGATGGAGTTTTCTGAATTCTTTCATCAGTGATGGAGAAGAAACAACATAACCAAGCTTCCATCCTGTGCAGTGATAAACTTTACCAAATGAAAAACATACAAAGCTCTTTTCAAGAAGGTCAGGATAGCGAAGCATGCTGCAATGCTGGGCATTATCATAAATGAGATGCTCATACACTTCATCACTTAAAATATATATGCCTGTTCCGGCAACCAGGGTACGAAGCTGATTGATATCTTCTTCTTTCAGGATCGAACCTGTGGGATTATGCGGACTGTTGAGCATGATAAGTTTAGTACGGGGTGTTATCTTCCGCTTCACTTCTTCCCAGTCAATTTTATATTCCGGGAATTGAAGATTGATCAATACAGGCGTGGCGCCATTCACCACTACAGTGGGAATATAACTGTCATAAGCTGGTTCAAAGATGATCACTTCATCCCCCGGGCGTAATAATGCGGTAAGCGCTGTGTAAATTCCATAAGTACCGCCGGGTGTAACAGTGATCTGTGAATCTGGACTTACAGAAGCACCATATAGAGAATGTATTTTTTGCGAAAGGATCTCCCTCAATGGAAGATAACCCTGCATGGGTGAGTACTGGTTATATCCGGAGCGCATGGATTTTTCTACCAGCCCGATCAAATCCTGATTCATCGGAAAATCAGGAAACCCCTGCCCGAGATTTACAGCTTTATGCTCTGCTGCGAGAGCACTCATTACAGTAAAAATATTGGTACTGATGTCAGGTAATTTGGATACGATCGTCAATGTGTTCAGTTTAAGAAATGATGGACCTTATTTTTTCTTGCCTTTTGGTTTGCCTTTTACCAGGTCGTATGACCAATCGATCCACTCCCTGAGTTGAGCATTGGAAACAGATCCATCTATCACAATTGTATTCCAGTGTTTTTTATTCATGTGATAGCCTGGCAAAACGCAGGGAAATTCCTCTCTCAACTCTTGTACTTTGTCAGGGTCACACTTCACATTGAATTGAAGAGGATCGCTTTCAAGACCTACTAATAGAAAGATCTTGCCATTCACTTTGTATACCAGCGTATCCGGACCAAAAGGCAAGGTTTCTTCCACATCAGGTTTGGAAAGGCAATATTCCTGTAGTGTTTCAATATTCATATTAATTGGTTAATACAGCAGTGGCTTCAATTTCTATAAGATACTCAGGTGCTATCAATCCTTTCACTTCTATCATGGATGTGCAGGGTTTGATATTCCCAAAGAATTCACCATGCGCTTTCCCATATTCTTCCCAAAGGCTTATATCTGTTACAAACATGCGCGTGCGTACCACATCTTTCAACGAAGCACCTGCCTGTTCCAGGACTTTTTCTATTTTCTGAAGAATAAAACGGGTTTGCTTATAAGCACTATTGCCACCAACTAACTCATTATTTTCATTTACGGCAACTGTGCCGGTTACTTCTATTGTATTACCCACTTTTACTGCCCGGCTATAACCAACAATATCTTCCCATTTAACTCCTGAAGAATAATTTGTTCTTTGCATGGTAAGAAGAGATTTAATTGAGACAACGAAGATAAAAAATCCAGACTGTGTCGCCTCTTTGAGATTTTAAGATGAGCAAAGAAGAATAGGCTGCCTCTTGTCATGATTTGATTTCCAGGTTTTCTGTCCTGATCAATGGTTCACCCATTATCCGTAGGAACACCTGGGCAACAGTGACAACATCTTTTTGACAGTATGTAACAATTCTCTGAAGGTTTCTTTCCTTCCAGTATACTTCCCAAACCATACTTCCATCTATATCATCTTTAGGTGTTGGAACAGAAAGGGTATTTGCCAGGAGGTTAAGTGAAGTATAGCTTTTAAAATCACCAAATTTCCAGAGTTCCATAGTGTCGAGATGATTTACTTCCCAGGGTTTTTTACCGCTTGAGTTGAGGATGGTCGGTATGCTTAGACTGTTGATGATCATCCGTCTGCAGAGAAAAGGAAAATCAAATTCTCTACCATTATGCGCACAAAGGAATTTTGGTTCATTACCTGACCATTTGCGGAGCATTTCAGAAAATTCGTATAACAACAACTTTTCATTATCGCCGGCAAATGATTTCAGCAATAGCTTTTTATCTTCCCCGGACGATTGGATCACCCCGCAACTGATACACACTATTTTTCCAAACTCGGCATAGATGCCGGCGCGGTTATAGATTGATTCAACCGTTTCATCTTCCCGGTTACGAAGCAATACTTCTGCTTTTTTTGTCCAAAGCTCTTTCCATTCGGTAGGAACGAGTTCATAATCGGCATGCTGAGGTACCGTTTCAATATCGAGGAATAATATATTCTGAAGAGGATAGGGAGACATAAAATCCGTTTAATAATTAAAAATAAAAAAACCTTGTGAAGACAAGGTTGAGTGTTTTCCCACAAAGACGACGAAGACCACAAAGAAATATTTCCCGCGCTTTTTCTTATTTTGCAAATTAGGAATAGATAAGATAAAGTATTTCTTTGTGGTCTTCGTCGTCTTTGTGAGAAACAAAGCTACTACTCCGTGTTCGGGCGAAACCCGCAACAATTAGAGAAACCGCTCGCCTTTATTCCGTTTGATCTCTGCAACATATTCCTTGATCTCCTGTTCTTTCTCTTTTTTGCAGATAAGGAGCACGTCCTTTGTATCTACCACGATATAGTCTTCTAATCCCTGCAGTAGCACAAGTTTATTATCCGGTACATGCACCATAGTGTTTTTCGCATCTACTACCATTACGTAATTGCCAACCACTGCATTATGGAAATAGTCTTTTTCCATATTTTCCCAGGCACTGTTCCAGGTACCGAGATCACTCCAGGCAAATGAAGCAGGGATCACGTAAACATTCTCTGCTTTCTCCATAATGCCAAAGTCGATGGAAATATTGGTACACTGAGGGTATATTCTTTCGATCGAGTTCTTTTCTTCCGGGGTATTCAGGTTGTTTCTTTCGGCATGAAAGACTTCGAACATTTCCGGCAGGTATTTTTCAAAGGCATTCACGATCGTTCTCACTTTCCAGGTAAAGATGCCGGCATTCCAGAGAAAATCCCCGCTGGCCAGGAAAGTCCTGGCCAGTTCAAGATTGGGCTTCTCTGTGAATGTTTTTACTTTATGTACACCTGGTGCTGCTTCCGGTCCATCGTGCTGGATATAACCATACCCGGTATTGGGATGGGTAGGTTTAATACCGATGGTCACCAATGCATTGATATGGCTTACAAAATCAAGGGCTTTTTGTGCTGTTTTGACAAAAGCCGAAGTATCAAGGATCAGGTTATCTGCAGGAGCAGCCATCATCAGCGCTTCAGGATCTTTTTGATAAAGCTTGAAAGCGATATAGGCAATGCAGGGAGCAGTATTTTTTCGGGAAGGTTCTGCGAGAATATTTTCAACTGGAAGATCAGGCAATTGTTGTTTTACCAAGTGAACATATTCCTGTGAAGTAACAATAAAAAGGTTTTCTACAGGCACCAACTGGCTATACCGGTCGAAACTTTCCTGTATCAGTGTTTTGCCTGTGCCAAGAATATCCAGGAATTGTTTGGGATAATTGGCGCGGCTCATTGGCCAAAACCGACTGCCGATTCCACCGGCCATGATCGCAACGTAATGATGTTTGTTCATAGTAATAAGTGAATATAAACAGATTGGTTTGTTGATTAGATTAAACCCTCTTTGATTAAATCATGTAAATGTATAATGCCAAGATAAACCCCTTTTTCTGTAACAGCTAACTGTGTGATCTCGTTTTTGCGGAGAACGTCCAATGCCTGTACGGCCAGCTCATCAGGAGCAATTGTTTTCGGGTTTTTGGTCATAATGTCTGAGGCCTTAAGCTTATCATCCAGTTTGATATTATTCCGGAGCATTCTTCTTAGGTCTCCATCAGTGATGATGCCCAGCAAATGACCTTTTTCATCTGCCACTGCTGTTACTCCCAACCTTTTCTGCGTCATTTCCATAATCACTTCAGCCAGTGTTTGTGATGGGCCTACCTGTGGTTTTTCGTTGGAAGGATATAGATCTGATACCCTGAGGTAAAGTTTTTTGCCTAATGTGCCACCGGGATGGAATTTGGCAAAATCCTCTCCTCTGAATCCTTTCAATTCCATGAGGCAAACGGCCAACGCATCACCGATCACAAGTTGGGCGGTGGTGCTGGATGTGGGTGCAAGATTATTCGGGCACGCTTCCTGATCAACTGTTGTGTTGAGGATGATCTGTGAGTGTTTGGCCAGGAAGGATTGCAGATTGCCTACCATTGCAATGATGGTATTTCCAAAGTTCTTTATCAGGGGCACCAGCATTTTGATCTCGGGGCTTTCTCCGCTTTTACTTATAATGATCACTATATCATTCTGTTGTATTATGCCAAGATCACCATGGATAGCATCAGCAGCATGCATGAATATGGAAGGGGTGCCGGTGGAATTGAAGGTGGCCACGATTTTCTGTGCAATAACTGCACTTTTACCGATCCCACTAATGACAATGCGGCCATTGCAACCGGCAATGGCTGATACAGCATTTTCAAAATCATCATTGATATAAGATCGAAGGCCTGCAATTGCCTGGGCTTCCAGTGCGATGGTTTGCAAAGCGATCTCTTTTACGGAAACAGCCATAAGAAATTGTTCGCCAATGGCGAATGCTGGGCAAAATTAGAGCTTTTAACTTCAAAACCCTGTCGACCATTCATTTCCCGGAATTTTAACGATTTGGGCTATGAGAAACCACTGTTGAGTTGTAAATTCGCAGTCCTCTTGAGCAGGGTTAAGGATCTGTGCTGAAATTTCTCCACGGCCCCAATTGCCGGATTAGTTTTCTTCCACTCGCCGATCGTCTCCCGGCTTTTTCCAAGAGAAACCTTATTCAATTAGAGTAGCCGATTGTTTGTATAAAACAAACCCGATATGTTATGGGTTTGGGGTAAAATGAGTATCTTATATAATGAGTGATGGCCCGGGCTTTGTCCGGGATTAATAATTGAGAGCAAATGGGAACAACAACTGCAAAAAAAGGCGCTGCAAAAAAACAAGCTAAGGAAACCAATCAACCAAAACAGCGGTTTGATCTCCACAAAGCGTTGCAGGAACATTTTGGATTTAATAAATTCAAAGGCACACAGGAAAAAGTTATTGAATCTTTACTGGCCGGCCATGATACTTTCGTGATCATGCCTACAGGTGGTGGTAAAAGTCTCTGCTATCAGTTGCCGGCAATGGTCAGCGAAGGTGTTGCTATTATCGTTTCACCACTTATCGCTCTGATGAAAAACCAGGTTGACCTGGTTAGAGGATATAGCAGCAATGATGAAGTTGCGCATTTCCTTAACTCCACTCTTTCCAAAAAGGAAATAAAAGAAGTTCATGATGATCTCATGACCGGTAAAACGAAAATGTTATACGTGGCACCGGAAACGCTCACCAAACAGGAGAACCTTGAATTTTTCTCCGATCTTAAATTGTCTTTTTTTGCGGTAGATGAAGCACACTGTATTTCTGAATGGGGCCATGATTTCCGTCCGGAATATCGCCGCCTGCGTGAGATGATGACGCAGATCAATCCCGATATACCCGTAATTGCCTTAACAGCTACGGCCACCCCTAAAGTACAAAGCGATATCATTAAGAACCTTGATCTGCGGAATCCTAATATTTTTGTTTCCTCCTTCAATCGGTCCAATCTCTATTATGAGATCCAACCTAAGATCAAGAAATCACAAACGGATGAAAGTATCGTTCGCTTCATCAAAGGAATGAAGACGAAGAGCGGTATAATTTATACATTGAACAGAAAGACGACGGAAGAAATGGCCGCATTGCTGGTTGCGAATGGTATAAAAGCAGTTGCTTATCATGCCGGGCTCGACAGCAAGCTGCGTGCTGAGCGGCAGGACCAGTTCCTGAATGAAGATGTTCAGGTGATCTGTGCCACCATCGCTTTCGGAATGGGTAT
This sequence comes from Chitinophagaceae bacterium, assembly GCA_036262095.1. Classification (GTDB taxonomy): domain Bacteria; phylum Bacteroidota; class Bacteroidia; order Chitinophagales; family Chitinophagaceae; genus Terrimonas_A. The sequence continues at coordinate 8,195 of DATAJQ010000021.1, forward strand.
TGACAAGCCGGATATCCGTTTTGTTATCCACTATAATATTCCAAAGTCTATTGAGAATTATTACCAGGAAACTGGTCGTGCGGGACGCGATGGCATGGAAGGAAAATGTATTCTGTACTATTCACATAAGGATGTAAGCAAGCTTGAACACCTGATGCGCGACAAACCGCTGAGTGAGCGGGAAGTTGGCGCTCAGTTGATCAATGAAACAGTTGCTTATGCTGAAAGCGGGGTTTGCCGCCGCAAAGTGCTGATGAGCTATTTTGGTGAAGAATATGCAACAGAGAATTGCGGACAATGTGATAACTGTAAGCATCCTAAAGAAAAAGTGGAAGCAAAAGATGAAACCGTTATTGTGCTGAAGGCGATCAAAGCACTGGATGAACGGTTTGCTACAGATTATGTGGTGCAGATCATCAGCGGTAAGCTAACGCCACAGATCAAAATGTTCCGTCATGATGGTATACCGGCTTTTGCTAGCGGAAATGATAAGGAATCACATTTCTGGAATTCATTGATACGGCAGATGCTGCTGGAAGGGCTTCTTTCAAAAGATATAGAAGAATATGGCGTACTGAAATTCACTAAAAAAGGCGAAGGGTTTCTCAAAAAGCCAAAATCTTTCAAAATTGTTCTGAATAATCTCTATGAAGAAGCAAATGCAGATGATGAAGAGGCAGCAGAAACATCTACCGGTGCTGCAACTGACGAGCAATTATTTGAAATGCTGAAAGAACTCCGTCAGAAAGAAGCCAAGAAAAAGAACCTGCCGCCGTTTGTTATTTTCCTTGAAACCTCTTTGCAGGACATGGCTACTTTATACCCGACCTCGATTGCCGACCTGGAAAAATGCCAGGGTGTGAGCAAAGGTAAAGCCCTCAGGTATGGTAAGCCCTTTGTGGAAATGGTCGCTAAATATGTAGAAGAGAACAACATCGTAAAGCCTGACGATTTTGTGATGAAAAGCGTGGTAAACAAGAGCGGCAATAAAGTATATATTATCCAGAATACCGATAAGAAAGTGTCGCTCGAAACCATCGCTAAAAATAAAGGTTGGAGAATTGATGAAATGCTGGAAGAAATGGAGACCATTGCCGCCAGCGGCACCAAACTCAACCTGGATTATGCGATCGATGAGATGCTGGACGAAACCGAGCAGGATGAGATCATAGACTATTTTAAAAGCTGTGATACATCTTCCTTGCAGGTAGCCCAGGAAGAGCTCTCCGAACATAATTTCAATTGGGAGCAGCTAAAGATCATGCGGATCAAGTTTCTGAGTGAATACGGTATGTAAAGCTGTTCTGACCCAGAAATAATTCACACAAAAGTTTATCAATTGTGCAAAAACCTCTATTTTTGCAGCCCTTACCGGGAAATGGTAGGTTTCTGGGTAAAAAGGTGCGGTAGCTCAGTCGGTAGAGCAAAGGACTGAAAATCCTTGTGTCGGCGGTTCGATCCCGCCCCACACCACAAAAAATGAAACGATTATAACGAAAGTTGTAATCGTTTTTTTGTGCCTTGATTGTATCCTTTGTTGGCCTAAGCATTTATGTCGGTGCAAAAAAATATAAATCATGACTGCCTTTGAGACAAAATAAAAACTGCCTGAGACCAGGCAGTTAGTATATGGACGGTAAGCAAAAAATAACTCAGTAAGGTACCCGGGAGCTATTTGCAGTGGGATCAAAGACCCATAACAATAAAGGCTTTTTACTTTTCAGTATTACCGGGCTAATATCTTCTAAGAAATCGGGTGAAAGAGAAGGGCACCCTTCACTTTGACAAATTGGATAGTCTATTTCTTCGTTAGGAATACAATTCATCGCATGCAACACGATAGCCCGGCTGAGTGCATTATTATTCGATTTCTCCAAACCAATCAGCCTGAATGATTTTCCAAACCCTCCACTATAAGCCGATCCGATCTTATATAAACCAAGTGAACTACAGGCGCTGCCCGGCAGATTTGAATACTTTTTTTGTAGAGTGAACTTTTCTTTACCGCGACCGTGCGCTACCAAACCACTTTTGAGAATTGTTCCGTGGAGAAGATCAACCAGGAAAAATCGCTTTTTACCTGATTTTAGGCCAAGGTTGATTATGAAAGCATATTCTGTGGAATAGTTGTTGTCGTTAGCATACCCGGCCAGTTCCTCTATGCGGGCCTGCATCAGGTAGCCGGGATAACTATCAAGCCCAGCTTCAGGCGATACAGTAATAATAGGTACCGGTGCGGAATTCAACACTTTTGTCACTTCTTGTTTTTGTGGAACGATCACCTCGTCCACATAGTCTGTAGGAGGGAGTATTTTCTCCTCCTCAATCCCTGGTTCTTCGGGCAGATACGCTAATGGGACAGGGGAGTTGTTGGAAGAAACATCCTCCATGGGTTCTTCAGGTCCGGGATTTTGTTGCGCTGTGATTGTTGAAGAAATTTCCTGTTCCTCAGCGATCGCTACAGGTACTGAGATGATTTTCTTTGGATCTGTAGGTGCCGTTTTAACATCTTTTAGCCGTGGTTTTACAGTATGCTTTTCAGGTATTGGCAGCGGCGTATGGGTTGTGGGCTTATAAAAGGGCGGTAATGAACCGGGGGAGTCGCGTAAAGGAGTTTCATTGCAGACTGCAAAAAGAAAGCCTGGCTCCGATAGCAGATCAGAAGGGATCCCTGCAATTTTTTCAGAAAGCCTGTCACTTTCCTGCTGCATTGGTGCAAGGGATAAGAAAACAGCGCAAAAAAAACCAAAGCCGGCCAAGGGCAGCAGGTTTGAGTTTTTCATAAGGGTTGTTTTTCGTAATAGGATATCGCAAGAAGCATTAAACCTACTGAAAGGGGCTTATTTCTGCCAGTGTATTTAAACGAGGGTAAATGTTAATTATTTAACTGGCAGCGATTTAATTTTTAACTGACCGTAAGAATACTTAAAAATTGAGTGGTTCTGCCCGGACATAAGTCAAAAACACGGAAGAGCCAGATGCCTGTTTTTATGACCATTTGAACACGTGTTTAAAAACGTATTTCTGCGTTTTTAACCCCATGAGGTTTTGGAAGCTTATTCTACCTTGCTATGAGTAATATTTAAACAGATGTATGCAATCAAAAATAATGTTCAGCTGATCGGAAGCCTGGTGGGCAATCCTATTATTAAAGATGCCGGAGATGGAAGAAAAATAGCAAGGTTTTCTATTCTAATTGAGGATTCATATTGTAATGCTAAAGGACTCCATATCAAGGAAGCTCAATCTCACACTTTAGTCGCACAGGGCAGAATAGCTACCCTTGCGGAAAAGTATTTGGAGAAAGGGATGATTGTAGCTATCGTTGGGCGTCTCATTAACCGCAACTTCAAAGACAGTAAGGGTACCAGCAAAACGATCACTGAGGTCCTGGTAAGTGAACTGCTGATCCTGGATATGCAAATGCAAGAGCAGAATGAATATTTTAACTAAGGAATGGGTAGCTGAAATGAAAATGCCTGACAGAATGCAGCGATCATTACTTTATTTTGCTTAAATTATTAGAAAGAACAGTGACAGAGACAACACATATTGATCGATCGAATACCATGTTCCAGTTAGCACTGGAATTGGTGAACCAGAGCACGCGAAATATTTTTCTTACCGGCAAAGCGGGTACGGGGAAAACAACATTCCTTCGTTATATCAGGGAGCAAAGTCGCAAGCAAATGGCTGTTGTTGCGCCAACCGGTGTAGCAGCCATCAATGCAGGAGGTGTTACCATCCATTCTTTTTTTCAACTCCCTTTTTCCCCTTTTATTCCGGAAGATAATAATGCGTTTGCTTCAGATAGCGAGGAGGTGACGCATACAGCCGGGCTGATCAACCGGCTGCGGATGAATAAAGAGAAGTTGAAGGTTTTGGAAGAACTGGAATTGCTGGTGATTGATGAGATCAGCATGGTGCGGTGCGATACGCTTGATGCTATTGATACCGTTCTCCGCTTTGTAAGGAAGCGGCCTCTTCAACGTTTTGGTGGGGTGCAGGTCCTTTTTATTGGAGATATGTTCCAGCTCCCCCCTGTTACCCGGGATGAGATCTGGCAGTGGCTTTCTGCTTACTATAGAAGCCCTTATTTTTTTGATAGCCGTGTATTGCAGGATGAACAGCCTGTATATATTGAGTTTAACAAGGTTTACAGGCAGAGCGAAGAAGATTTTATCAACCTGCTTAACCAGGTCAGGAATAATGAAGTAGATGAAACCGGGGCAAGTTTACTGGAAGATCATTATTTGCCGGACTTTGTAAGGACCCCGCAGGATGGTTATATTTTATTAACTACGCATAATGAAATTGTAAAGCAGATCAATACAGCAGAACTGCAAAAGCTTCAGGTAAAGCATTCTTCTTTTACTGCTGAAATAAATGGAGATTTCCCCCTCAATAGTTTTCCGGCTGATGAAACCCTGGTAGTATGCCCGGGCGCCCAGGTCATGTTCATAAAAAATGATACAGACAGGGGCAAGCGGTTTTACAATGGAAAAATCGGTATTGTAAACCGTATTGAGGATGAAAAAATATGGGTAGCATGTGATGATGAAACAGAAATAGAGGTAAAACGTGAACAATGGGAGAATATCCGCTATACCCTTAATCCGGCAAACCGCTCAATGGAAGAAGAAACTCTTGGCTCTTTTTCTCAGTTCCCACTAAGGCTTGCCTGGGCAATCACTATTCATAAAAGCCAGGGACTGACCTTTGAAAAAGCTATCATTGACGCCGGTAAGGCATTTGCTCCCGGCCAGGTGTATGTGGCTTTAAGCCGTTGTACCAACCTGGACGGACTGGTATTAAAAAGCAGGATCAATGCTTCAAGTCTGAGAACTGATCCAAGAATTGTTGAATTTGCGCGCAACAGTGCTTCGGCGGAAATGCTCCGGCAGGAATTATTGGAAGCGACCCGGCAGACACGGATTGAGCTTTTATTTCAGGCGTTTGACTTCACAAAGGAATCTGAGCAAGTTGCTGAGTCCGGAGACTATATCAGGAAACACGGAAACTCTTTTCAAAAAGAGTCCGTTCCGTGGATGGAGATGCTGGAACAAAAGATACAATCGATCAAAGAAACAGGAAGCCGGTTCCATGAATGGATCAAACAGCAACTACAGTTACCATTTACGATAGATGAGAATACACAATTGGCTGAAAGGGTTAAAAGGGCTTCTGTCCATTTCTCTGCTGAACTGCAGCAGGTTCTTGCCCAGCTGCAAACCTGTCTGCTAAGTACCGACAATAGGAATCATGCACGGCAGATAAATGAAGACCTTCGGGAGTTGTTCGGCTCGGTCTCGCTTCACCAATTCATGCTTCAGGGATTTACGGTGAATACAGACCTGGACCAGTGGCAACAGCGGAAAAGATCTTTTCAGCAACAGTCTTTCAGCATTAATGTATATGGTGGTTCAGCAGAGGCTAAGAAAGGGCTTGCCCATCCGGCTTTATACTGGCAGTTGAAACAATTGCGGGATAGTATCAGCGCAAGGAAAGAACAACCTCTGTATCTGATCGCCAGCAGCAAAACGCTGGAGGAACTGGTCAGCTTTCTTCCTCAAACGGAAGAAGAGCTGGAACAGATCTCCGGTTTTGGACCGGTAAAGATTAAAAGTTATGGAAATGATTTCCTTGAGCTGATCCGGGCGTATTCGCTGGAAAATGGATTGTCCTCACAAATGCCAGAAAAAAAGACTACTGGTAAAAAGAAGAAAAAGGAGAAAGAACCAGTGGAAAAAGAACCGGCCGTGCAGCGTCCTGATACAAAAGCAGAGTCATACAGATTATTCAGAGAAGGCAAAAGTGTTGGTGAAATTGCCGGTCTTCGGGGGTTTACCCAGCAAACGATAGAAGGTCATCTGGCTCATTATATACAGTTAGGGAAGATCGCTATTGAGGAGCTGGTCAATCCGTCGGTTGTTTCGATCGTTAATGAGGCTATTGCCCAACTTGAAGTGGTTTCTATTGGCGCAATCAAAAGTAGTGTGAAGGAGGCTGCCAGCTTTGGAGAGATAAGATTGGTAATGGCCTGGAACAGTTATACCAAAGACAGGGACCAAGCCGACGAAAGCTTTACGGGATAGGAGCTTCAGCGATTTGAAAGTATGTTGCAAGCGCCCGGAGTTAATTAATGGAAGGAGTGGTTATCACTGTTGATTCGAATGTTAAAGAGAAGATACCCGGTCAACGTTATTAAGTTTATAGACTTAATTATTCACATTTACAAGCATGTGAATTTTGCATAAGGGTTTATCTCTATCTTTTCATATCAATTCATATATGGTAACAGCTACCCACTCCGGTTATCGCCTTATAAGCGATCATGTATTTGCCGCCGTCAGGCAAAACCTAGTAAGTAACCAGAAAGCTTTTTTCGCCCAACGAACGTATAAACCGGGCGAGGTTGTTGCCCACTTTTCAGCAGGAGCTATTCTTAATGAACCAACTTATTTGACCGTACAGGTCGGTATTGATAAGCATATCATGTTGCAACCGGAGCATCTTCAGTATATCAACCATAGCTGCGACCCGAATGTGTTCTTTGACACGTTTGCCATGCAGATAGTTGCCCTGAAGGAGATTGCAGAAGGAGATGAGATGACATTCTTTTATCCTTCTACAGAATGGGATATGGCACAACCCTTTACCTGCTTTTGCGGATGCAGTAATTGCCTGGGAGAGATCAGGGGTGCTGCGCATATAAGCCCGGAGATCCTCAGTACTTATACCCTTACCCGATTTATACAACAGCAACTGCATGATCGCTCAAACAAGGAAAAAAGAGCTTAAGAAGAAGGTCGCAAGGAAAGTAGCAGACAACCCTCTTCGAAAACTAAAGATCTGGGTACTCTACCCCTATCTCCAAACAGAGGACCCAAACCTCCAATATTATTACGATTTTACTCAAAGCCTGCAGGAATATACAAAGGTGTTTGCTGAACTGAATGCTGATTGGATCTGGCAGCCGGTTACCATGCAAAACTACCGGGAGATCATTGAAGGTATCAAGAAAAGATCTGGCAGGAAGATCCCTCTTGTACTGAACCTTTGTGATGGAGATGAAGTGAACGGCACCCCTGGTGTTTCCATTATTGCAGAACTTGAAAAGAACCGTCTCATTTATACAGGTTCCGATACACACTACTATAATATCACCACTTCCAAGATCCCTATGAAAGAGGCTTTTGACAAAGCTGGTGTTTCTACAGCCAAATGGGCGGTGATCGACGGCACAGAAGAGTCGCTTGATGGCTTGTGTCAGCGCCTCGGTGCACCATTGATCATCAAGCCCGCAGTTTCGGGTGGAAGTATGGGAGTGTCTGTTAAAAATGTTGTTTATACTGATAAGGAATTGAAAGAGCGGGTAGCAGAGTTGAAGAACGGCTATCGTGGCTGGAACCTGCTGGCAGACGGATTGATCGTGGAGCAATTTATTACAGGACCGGAGTTTACTTCCTTTATTATCGGCTCCTGTACTGCCCCTGAGCGCTGCGAGGTTTTTCCTCCAGTGGAAAGAATTTTTCATGAGTCATTGCCCGATGAGGAGAAATTCCTCTCATTTGATCGCCTTTGGGAGATTTATGAAGATGAGCGCCCGATGCCAGGGAACGAGAACTTTTATAATTATCACCGCCCTGCTACTGACCTGGTAAAAGCACTGGAGGAAATCAGTCTCCAGGCCTACCTGGCCGTTGGAGGCATGGGATACGGAAGGCTCGATATCCGTATGGATAAGAATACGGGTAAATTATATATGCTGGAAGTAAATGCCCAATGTGGTTTAAGCGAAGACGAGGATTATACTTCCATAGGTGCTATCCTTCGCTATGCCAACAGAACTTTTTCCGGTAGTATCCTGAGTATTATTAAAGACGCCTTCGAAAGAAGGCATTTATCATTATAGGACTCTTTTCATTATAGGTAACGACTTTACTGCAAAATTCTATTCACATGAAAGTGTGTGTGCTTCAACCTGACTACTCAACAACGGGAGTTGATTATAAAAATTATGACCCTCCCCGGTATCTGAATACTCTTCTGCCAGACGACGAGGTAGATCATGTGTTCCTGAACAAGCTAACTACTTACCGTCAGTTGAAGGAGTTAAAGAAAAAGGGCTATGACATATTTGTTAACCTCTGCGAAGGTTATCTGGAATGGGAAGTTCCTTCCATTGATGTGATCCATAGTTTTGACCTGCTTGATCTTCCCCATACGGGCCCTACGGCCAAACTCTATGACCCTACTAAAGAGCTGATGAAATATGTGGCTCATTGCGAAGGAGTAAAAACTCCCGGGTATTTCATGATCGATAAACCCGAGGATATTGATAAGGTGGAAAAGTATCTCAGCTATCCAATGTTCATCAAACCTTCAAAAGCTGGTGACAGCCTTGGAATTGATGAAAATTCGGTTCTTTATAACAAGCAGGACCTGCTTAAAAAGGTGGTGGAGATTTTTAATGAATACGGGCCGTTGCTGGTGGAAGAATACATAGATGGACGGGAGTTTACTGTACTGGTTGCTGCCAATGCTGATGGAAAAACCTGTAAAGTGTTTAAGCCTGTTGAATATGTTTTCCCAGAAGGCAAAACATTTAAGACCTATTCTTTAAAAACTTCTGAGCTTCACCCTGATTGCAATTTTCCTTGCACAGATCCTGTGCTTGACAAAGCTCTTCGGGCTGCAACCGAGAGGATCTTCAAAGGCTTCAATGGTGTGGGTTATGCCCGGCTGGATTTCCGTGTTAATGATAGGAATGAGATTTTTTTCCTGGAGATCAATTTTACCTGTTCTGTTTTTTATACGGATGGGTATGAAGGCTCGGCCGATTTTGTTCTGAAGTTTGATGAATCAGGACAAAAAGGATTTCTTGAACAGATCATCCAGGAAGGCATTGCACGTCATGCAAGGAAGAAAAAGCCTTATGTAATGAAAGGAAATTCTATTTCTGGTTTTGGTATTTATGCAACACGTCCTATCCATAAAGGGGATGTGGTTTTTTGCGGTGAAGAGAAAGCACAAAGGGTCGTCACCAAAAGGTTTGTTGATAAGCATTGGAATGAAGAACAAAAGCTGAACTTCCGCCGTTATGCATATGCGGTAAGCGATGAGGTTTTTGTGCTTTGGGATGAAGATCCTTCTGAATGGGCTCCGCAGAATCATAGCTGTGATGCGAATACGGGCCTTGATGGTTTGAATGTAGTCGCCCTGAGAAATATTTCCCGGAATGAGGAGTTAACACTTGACTATTCCCAATTCCTTGACCAGAACATGGAACCATTCGAATGCCGTTGCGGTTCCCCGAAATGCCGCGGTTTGATCAAAGGTGTATATAATAATTCAGTAAATACCCGTGAACAAATGATACCGGCAAATGAAGCTGTTGTAAAAAGCTGAATAACCGCTGCTGTTGAATAAATAATCCCGGGAAGGGTGCTGCGGTCATTCAGCAAGAATTTCGAAAGGGTAGGCATGGTGGAATAGAGGCGCTGGTTATGATTATTTAATAACACAACTTTCGCAACCGCTATAGAATGTTTATAGCAGCTGCGAAAGCGATTTTCATAAGTAGGGGTTATTTATTCTTCGTTCACCAGGAACGTAATTGGCTGTCTGCGGTAGGCTTTAACTTGCCGTCCATTTTGAACAGCAGGTTCCCACTTTGTTGCTTTTCTCAATACCCGGATTGCCTCATTTTCCATACCGTAGCCGAGAGAAGTTAACGGACGGATATCGCTGACAGAACCATCAACATCCACTACAAATTGGATCATTACAGTGTACCTTCCTGGAGATGCACCATTTTCTACCGGAACGTCTCCATTCAAATATCTGAGAAGAAATTTTTCCCAATTGCCGGTAAATTTTGCTTCTACTTCTACCCGCTCAAATGGACCTTCTGGTTCTTTGGTTTCCTGTTGCTGAATGATGCCCGTTCCCGCGCCAACCGGCAATGTTTCGGTTGGTATCCCGGTGTCGGCCACGCCGTCTGACTGTGTCGTGGATATCCTGGCGTTACTTAATGTTTCCTGATCGGGTGGAGGCGTTTGAACATCCTTGTCGTCAGTGATTACCATTTGAGTAAAAATTTCTGAGCGTACAGGTTGTGGTGCCGGCTGTGGTTTTTGTTCAGGAGGAATGATAGGCTCTGGTTTTTTATCTTCATCGAGCGGGTTAATAACTACTGCAGTGATTTTTTCCGGAGTCCTTTCTTCCCCCGGGTGAAGTTTGTTGCCTAATGCAATGCTGGTAAATGTTATACCAACTAATGCTCCGGTTATCAGCAAGGCTTTTCCTATCCGTTGATTATAAAATCTGCGTAGTTCATAAGCTCCATAATCTTTGTTCCGGTTATCAAAAACAAGATCGAGCAGATCGGCGGTTAAAATGTTTTTGCTATCCATGGTAGAGGTTTTAGTTAACCATGAGATAGCGGCCAATTAAGAATTCCACACAGTTTTGAAGTCAGAAAAAATATAGTTCAAAACGGTGTGGAATGAAGCGTTGAAGGCATCCTTCAAACTACCGGCCCATATAGACCATCAGTATTTGCACATCGCTGGGGTTGATGCCGGAGATGCGGCTTGCCTGTCCGAGCGTTCTTGGTTTCACCCGGTTTAATTTTTCACGGGCTTCATTTCCCAAAGCCTGGATCTTTCTGTAGTCAAATGTTTCGGGAATTTCCAGATCTTCCAATTGGCTCATGCGGCTTACCAGTTCTTTTTCTTTATTGATATACACATCATACTTTACCTGGATGGAGGCTTGCTCCAATTGTTCTTTAGTAAAGCCTTTTAATGACTCCGTCAATTTGGGTAATGCATTTATCAACTGATCGAGTTCAACATCCGGGCGGAGGAGAATTTTTTCTGCTTTTTGTTTTTCTGTAATGGGTGATGAATTAAGTTCCTGGAGAAATCCATTGATCTCTCCGGGTTCCACGCTTGTATCTTTCAGGATTTGTTTGATGGCTACTACTGCCTCTTTTTTGGCAATCACAGTGTCCATTCTTTCCTGGGAAGCAAGACCGAGACGGTAGCTTAGTTCTGTGAGACGGAGATCGGCATTATCCTGGCGAAGCAAAGTGCGGAACTCTGCTCTTGAAGTAAACATCCGGTATGGCTCCTCGGTTCCTTTACTGATCAGATCATCGATCAGCACACCGATATATGCTTCGCTTCTTTTCAGGATCACGGGTTCCAGGTCGCGCACTTTTTGATGTGCGTTCATTCCGGCCATTAATCCCTGGCAGGCGGCTTCTTCATATCCGGTAGTCCCGTTGATCTGGCCGGCAAAGAAGAGATTTGATATAAGTTTTGTTTCTAATGTGTGTTTGAGCTGGGTGGGTGGGAAATAATCGTATTCAATTGCATATCCTGGGCGGAATATGCGGACATTCTCGAAACCAGGAATAATACGAAGGGCCTCGTATTGTACATCTTCGGGTAGAGACGTAGAAAAGCCATTTACATATATCTCAACAGTATTCCATCCTTCTGGTTCAATGAAAAGCTGATGACGTTCGCGTTCAGCAAAGCGATTGATCTTGTCTTCGATGCTTGGGCAATAGCGTGGACCCACACCATCTATCCGTCCTGCGAACATTGGACTGCGATCAAAGCCTGTTTTCAAAATATCATGAACGGACTGATTGGTATAGGTGATCCAGCAACTTCTTTGTTGGGTTGGTTTAGGAACATTTGTATAAGAGAATCCGCCTATTTCTTCGTCGCCTGGTTGTTCTTCCATTTTTGAATAATCCAGACTTCTTCCATCCACTCTTGGTGGCGTACCGGTTTTCAAACGATCGCTTTCAAATCCCAGGCTAACCAGTTGTTCAGTGATCCCGGTTGCGGCTTTCTCTGCAGCCCGTCCTCCTCCAAAGTTCTTTTCACCGATATGTATGATCCCATTGAGAAAAGTGCCATTGGTCAGCACTACAGCTTTTGCTTTAATCTCGTGACCAAGACCTGTCATTACGCCGCAAGCCTTTCCATCTTTTACAATCAACCCTTTCACCATGTCCTGATAAAAATCCACATTAGGAGTTTTCTCCAGCATCTCCCTCCAGGTAGCGGCAAATAGCATGCGGTCGCTTTGTGCCCTGGGACTCCACATCGCTGGTCCCTTGGAGCGATTGAGCATCCGAAACTGGATCATGGATAGATCCGTGACAATTCCTGAATACCCACCAAGAGCATCCACTTCCCGAACGATCTGCCCCTTGGCAATTCCTCCCATGGCAGGGTTACAACTCATTTGGGCAATAGTCTGCATGTTCATTGTTACCAGCAGGACTTTTGAACCCAGGTTGGCTGCTGAGGCCGCGGCCTCGCATCCCGCATGGCCAGCCCCCACTACTATTATATCATAATCTGGAAACATCGCGCAAAGTTACTGTAAACTTGAGGATAGCAAGGACAGGCTTTCTCAAGGGTTTCCCAATTCTTATGTTCCACGGGGAACATTTTACGTTGAAACCAGAATCATAAACCTGTAATGAACTTTGTGAGGATAAGTTATCCGGCATCCTTTCCAGTGGCCTAAGCAAATGCTAGGAGTCAGGGAAGAGCAAACACTTTAAACCTTATAGAATACAATTACAAATTCCTGGGAGATGGGTTGAAAATAAACAAATGACTAGTTCAGGGATATAGTTTGCTAGCTTTAGGAGGTATTAATTTAATTGCTTGGCAAGTAAAGCAAGACTTTAAAAGGGCAGCGCTCGCCAATATTTCAACGGAATAAACCAAGTAAACCAGACCATGCCATGAATGCTCCGCTGAATCTGAAGGAATCTTAAATAGCTACCTCAATCTTCCCGAGCTTCCGTAGAATATGAGTTCCAGCACGCTCTAACGGTGTTCCACGGGAAACATTCCAAAAGACTCCGGTTTCAGAGTATAAAAAAGAAAATAAGTCCGAAAGGCTTATTTAAAATACAGACGCAGATAATGATCTTCCTTTCTTCTCATTTCCTGTTCCTGGGCGGCTGTTTTATCCTTATACCCACAAAGATGAAGTACTCCATGAAATATTACCCGGTGAAGCTCTTTATAATAAGGAGCGCCTACCTGTAGGGCATTATCCTTTACCCGGTCCACGCTGATATATACTTCCGCCTCAACCGGAGCGCCAGGAGCCGATAATTCAAAGGTGATGATATCCGTGTAGTAGTCATGCTGGAGGAACTGGCGGTTGATTTCCAGGATCCGTTTGTCCGTACAGAAAATATAATTGATACCGGATAACTTTTTCTTCTCCTTCTTAAAAATGGTCAAAACAAAAGATTTCAGTTGCTCTCTCTGCCGGAGGCTTACAGGGGTTTCATAAAAGAAATTAACCAGGGAGTTGGAAGATGATTGCATATTTTCAAAATTCGTAAACAAAGCAGACAATACAATGTTAGTTTTGCCGGATTGAGGTACGAACATGAATAAAAAACTATCAGAGCTGAAGCCCGGCCAAAAAGCCATCATCCGTGAGTTTGGATCCCAGGAAATACATCTTAAGCTAATGGAAATGGGCTGCCTTCCCGGAGAAGAAATATCCCTTGAGCAAATTGCCCCCATGGGCGATCCGGTATCAGTACAAGTGGCCGGTTACACTCTCAGTCTCCGCCTGGATGAAGCCGAACATATCCTTGTTGATATAATTAATTGAAAACCAATAAATTATGAGGATAGGTCTTTATTTCGGCTCCTTTAATCCCATTCATATCGGCCATCTTATCATTGCCAACCATCTTCTCAATGAAACCCCGCTTGAAAAGATTTGGTTTATCCTTTCCCCTCAGAACCCTTTTAAAATAAATCATTCCCTTCTCAACGAATACGACCGGCTTCATCTCCTTCAAACAGCAACAGCCGATGATCCCCGCATCAAAGTTTCGGATATCGAATTCACGCTGTCCAAACCATCCTATACCAGCGTCACTCTCGCCCACCTGAGCGAACGGTACCCTGAGCATGAGTTTTCGATCATCATGGGAAGCGACAGTTTTCAGAATCTGCATAAATGGAAAAATTATGAAGCGATCATTGGCAACTATTCCATTTATGTTTACAGGCGCCCGGAATTCCCGGTAGAGAATACCATCGGAGCAAAACTGATAGAATTGGATGCGCCACTGCTCCAGATATCTGCTACCAGCATCAGGGAAATGATCCGCGATGGGAAATCCATCCGCTATATGGTTCCGGAAAATGTGATTGCTGAAATTGAAAAGGGTGGGTATTATAAATCCAGGAAAATTTAAGGGTTCCCAAAAATAAACCCTTTGTGATCTTTGCGCCTTTCATGGGAGTTTATATCCCACGAAGACGCAAAGATCACAAAGAAAAACTGTGAGAAAATAAACAGAATTAAAAGAAATACCCCAGCAACAAACAGGCTGCCACTATCACCGGTGCAGGAAGCCGGGTATAACAAAGCAAAAGCGTTGTCCCCACTATCACCCCCACATTTATTACACTTACAGTTTTTGCTTCTATCAATGAAATATCCTTCATGATAAAAAATGTAGAACCGATCATGATCCCTATCACGGACGCATTGATCCCTTCGAGGGAGCGGTGAATAACAGCATATTTTTTCAGGTTATGCCAGATGGGAAAAAAGAATAACACCAGCAAGGCGCTCGGTAAAAAAATGGCGATCGATCCGATGAGGCAACCCAATATCTGCATCTCTGTGCCCATATCTTTCAACGCCATGCCCCCCGTAAATGAAGCAATGGAAAAAACGGGTCCGGGCACGGCTCGCACGATCCCCATTCCGGTATACATTTCCCCTTTATCAATTTGTACCACATTAGGGTTTTTTTGCTTGATTGCTTCCGGCCTTACGCTGAACTGTTCATACATCATCGGCATCAGCACCTGCCCTCCTCCAAAAACGATACTTCCCATACGATAGGTATTTTCAAAAAGATTGATAGGCTTCCGGTGAGGCCAGTCTTCCTTCCTTGCTTTTTCACTAAGAAAACCTGCTGCAATGAAAATGATACCAAATAGCCAGAAATTCCACCACTTGATTTTGCGCGGTACCCGCTCCACCTGCGGAATACGTTTTTTGCTCAGATTAGTAGCAACACCGCCTGCAACAATCAGTACAGGAAATATGACCGGAAGTTTGAAGAAAAAATAAGTGGCCGCTGTTCCTACCAACATGATCACCCAGGTGATGGTATTTTTAATGGCATGCGGAAAAGCTTTTATACAGGCAAACACCAGGAAGCCTGCAGCCATGGGGGGAATGAATTTGAAAATATCAGTATGCAGCGCCTTACTATCTATATAAGGAAGAAGAAAAGATAAAGCTCCCATAAAGAGGCATGCGGGAAAGATCCAAACCAGCAGAGAAACGACAGCCAGCGGGATACCTCCAACTTTGTACCCGATCAGTGTAACTGTTTGTGTGGAAGATGCCCCTGGCAGAAGATTGCAGAAGGCATTGTACTCTATCAACTCCTCTTCGGTAACATATTTTGTTTGCCTGACGAATGTTTTTAACATCATGGCAATATGTGCCTGCGGTCCGCCAAATGCAGTAACACTCTGCAACAACACTGCCTTTAAAAAAGATAAATGGCGAAGCGGCATCGTTTAAAAATAAAATTGAAAGATGGGGAGTTGCCTTAATACCTGCGGTTGAAGATAGCGATAAAATGCTTTTTATGTTATATTCATAAAAATTTTCGGATGAAATATACTCTGCTG
>DATAJQ010000022.1:0-4269 GCA_036262095.1 Chitinophagaceae bacterium
AGTTTTTCGGCAATAGGCTGAAGGGAGGCATTAAGGCCGGCTACTGCCTGTTTTTTTGCTTCCGCTTCTTCCTTCTGGCCCTTGGCCATCAGTTGGCCGATCTCTTTGGAAATGCTGTTGACCTGCGATTTATTGGTATCAAACTCTAACTGTAGTTTCTTACGTTGATCATCCAGGGCAATGATCTCATCTACCAGCCCTGGCTCGGCGAAATATTTGACGCCCAGCTTGTTCTTAACCCCCTGCGGGTCCTGGCGCAACTGCTGTAACTGCAACATTTGATTTGAATTTGCGCAAAGATAAGTCACCGTATCTTTGCAACTATGTTTGCAACAGACGATCTTCAACAACGGTGGTGGACCCTGGAAGCTAAGCTGGTGGAGCGGTTTGGGAAAAAACCTGACCTGGAAGCCATTTTATTCCTGATCGGTATCCAGCAATTCGGACAGATAAAGAAAAAATTCAGCAAGGAACAGAAACAGGACCTCATGCATATCGCCGTATGCCATCTCCTGGCACCCAGTGGATATTATGAACTGGAGGGAACAGACAAAGACGGCTGGCCCCATTTCCGCCAACTCAAACCCATGCCCGACATGAAACCTTTTGAACAGGAGAATTTCTTGAAAGATCATGTTTTGCTTTATTTTGAGGAGCAGGGACTTTGAGAGAGCCGGGAGCCTTTAGTTGGGAGTCGGGCTCGTTTCCAGGTAACCTTATTAATAAACAATCATTATACTATTGCCGCTGATGAAGAAGATCTTTTTATTAGGGCTGGCTTTGCTTTCAATGCAATGGGCCTTCAGTCAAAAGGAAGTTACTGTTAAGAAGAAAGACAGGAAAAGGGATGTGTTGCTGCAAACAAATTATGGCGATATCGTATTGCGGCTTTCCGATTCCACTCCACTTCACCGTGATAATTTTATTAAGCTTGTCAAGAGTGGTTATTATGACAGCGTACTGTTTCACCGCGTCATCAACCGCTTTATGATACAGGCAGGCGACGGCGACAGCAAAAATGCCGTAGCTGGCAAACCACTTGGCAATGGCGGACCTGGCTATACAGTGCCAGCAGAATTCCGTCCCAGCCTGTTTCACCAGAAAGGTGTGCTGGCGGCCGCCCGCCAGGGCGATGATGTGAACCCGCAAAAAGCCAGCAGCGGCAGCCAGTTCTATATTGTGCAGGGAAAAACCTTTACTGACAATGGCCTTGATTCTGTTGAAACATACCGGCTGAAAAGAAAAATACCTGCAGAGCAGCGGGAAGTATATAAAACGATCGGCGGCACGCCGCATCTCGATCAGAATTATACCATCTTCGGTAAAGTAGTGAAGGGGTTGGATATAGTAGACAAGATCGCCGCAGTGCCTACCAGTAAAGCGGAAGACAGGGACAGGCCGCTACAGGACGTAAGGATCATAAAGGCGAAGCTGATAAAAAGGAAAAGATACTAGCGATGACCGATGTTCGAATGGCCGATGGCCGAGTAACCACTTTCTACTGGTGTTACTCGGCCATCGGCCATTCGAACATCGGTCATCGGTCAACTATTTAAATAGCAACCGAGGAGTTATCATTGCTTCTTACTGCCCTACAGGAGTTGTTCCTCCACTGGCTGCACGCTTGTTCTCATCATCCAATCCTGTTTTACGCTGGCGAGCGGCTTTCACCTGGTTGCTGCCAAAGCGGTAAGCGAAGTTGATCTTGAACTGGCGGCTTTCCCAATTACCGCTGGCAATATTGGTAACACCGGTAAAGTTGCTTTCTCCTTTAAATTTCATAAGCTTAAACATATCACTTACTACTGCTCTTACCGTTCCTTTCCCTTTCATAATGGTTTTGGTGAAACCGCCATCAATACCATAGATAGCACTGCTCTTGAATGTTCCCTGCCAGATAGTAGGTGAGTTATAGAAACCAGTCAACTCAGCAGAAAGTGTTTTACCCAGTTTGAAGCTGTTCTGCATATAGAAGCTCATTGCATACACGTCCAGGTTGATATTCCTGTCGCCACCACCAAAATTGGCTTTATAGTGGGAGTAATAAGCATTCACATTGGCAAAGAAGCTATACCATTTATACTGGAAAGGATAACTCACGTTGATGCTGATAATATCCTGCGTTGCCAGGTTCTTTTTAATAAGATAGGCTTCTGATTTATTGATAGTATCAGGCAGCTGCGTAAAGATATCTTTCACATGGCTGTAGTTCAGCGCTGTGTTCAGTTTGTACTTATAGGTATGGGTAAGCCCGAAACTGTTGGTGTACTGAGGTCTCAACTGTGTATTACCTTTCATATAAGTGTAGTCATTGAGCTTGAACTCGAATGGGTTCAGATCCTGGTACACCGGGCGGTCAATCCGGCGGCTGTAAGTGATGCCGAACTGGCTCATCGGGTTTTTATTGAACGTGATGGCTGCACTGGGGAAGAAGTCGGTATAATCCCTCTTGATGGTTGAATCATAAGGAATGTATGTGCTTGATCCGCTGTCAAATTTCAAACCGGTAGAACGGCCTTTTGAAACAGTGTTTTCCACACGCAAACCAGCCTGGATCATAAATCCTTTGAACGCACGGTTATAGTTGGCATAAACAGCATTTACGTTTTCTTTATACTTGAAACGGTTACTGCGCTGCTTATCCAGCACTTCATTGCTGCCATAAACATCATAACGCTTGAAGTCGTTGTCGGTATTTACATAACCCAGTTTACCACCCAGGCCCAGCCTTCCTTTTTTGAAGTTCTGCTCCCAATCCACTTTTACGGAATAGATATCGATATCCGTAGGGGCGATCATGCGGTATACATTGCTGTAAGTAGGTACTTTATCTCCATTATTTAAGATATCATAATAATGGTTGGGCTGAAACTGGTTGCTGCGGTTTTTATAGAAACCATAGTCTGCATCTACGTTCAGTTCGCTTCCGCCAGTCACGGCATAACGGTAGTTCATGTTGAAGTTCATATTCTTCCTGTCCATATCATTATCGCTGTTGGCTTCCAGCAGGCGCACCAGTTTTCCGCTAGGTTTGTAATAGATACCCATGGGGCCAACGCTTTCCATTCTGCCATCAGCAAGGTTTCCGGTAATGATAGTGCCGATAGTGCTTTTCGAATTCACGAAATAATCAGCACCCGCTTTGAAGTTATGACCGTTGTCATTGTAGCTCTTCATGCGGTTGGTTTGATCAAAAATGGAGTCGCCCTGTGCGCGGTACAATACGAAATTGTTCACATTCAAACCGCGGTTGTAGTTGTAGTTACCGAACAGGTTCACTTTACCATTGCGATGGTTCAATGCGATGCCGCCATTGTATTTGGCATAAGTGCCGATGGCATATCCTGCATTCACAGAACCGTTGGTGCCGAAAGTCTTGTTCTTTTTCAGCTTGATATTGATGATGCCGGCATTACCTGCTGCTTCATATTTGGCAGAAGGGTTAGTGATCAGTTCCACTGCTTCAATCTGAGACGACTGAAGGCTTTTAAGGAAGTTGGCCAGATCGGCTCCTGCAAGCGGGCTGGGTTTGCCATCAATGAATACCTGTACACCGTTTTTGCCGGCAAGGGTGATGTTATCATCTTTATCAACCATCACACCAGGTGATTTACGAAGCAGTTCCAATGCATCCTGACCAACAGCGTTGATAGTGCCTTCCACGTTCAGGATGGTCTTGTCGGCTTTCACTTCCACGATCGGTTTTTTAGAAGTAACAGTAACACCTTGTAAAGCACCTTCAGCTTTTATCAGCGTCAGTGCATCTACTTTTACATCACCGGAAGCAAGATCAAATACTTGAGAATAAGCAGGCAGATAGCCTACATAAGAAACGCTGACCAGGTATTTACCTGCTTCAGCCTCGAAAGAAAAATTGCCCTGGTTATCGGAAACAGTCAGTTTAACTACAGAAGAGTCTTTTGCTTTTAATAAAGAAACAGTAGTCTTTTCCAATCCTTTTCCCTGCTGATCTTTCACAACCCCGGAAACTTTTTGTGCAAATGCTGCCGAACTTAAGAGAACAGCAGCCAGAAATAGTGGTAGTAATTTTCTCATAAACATCCCTCTTTTAGATAAGGTGCACAAAGATAGTTTGGTGTCACAGCTCTGAAAATCACTTGCCGACAAGTGGTGCAAAAACTGGCATGAACGGCATTTATTTTCCGGTGAAACGCGAAAAAAATCTTTGTGGTTATCATGGCCTTTGCGCATATTTGCGGTCAAATCATTCATTATGAGTTACCCAGACAATCTCCGTTACACAAAAGA
>DATAJQ010000023.1:0-30225 GCA_036262095.1 Chitinophagaceae bacterium
GATCAGTTTCTGGTTTTTCACTTTCTGCAACTCTTTATCAGTAACTCCGTCTTTTTTTATTTTTTCCAGTTCTTCATAAATGCTTTTTTCCAGGTCCGTTTCATTCACGCCCTTGCCTGCAATGGCATTAATACTGAAAAGGGTGGGATCGAAACTTTCGCTATAGGAAGAGAAAACGGCAGTGGCCTGTTGTTTTCCATCCACAAGTGCTGAATAAAGCCGGGACGATTTACCACTGCTGAGAATATCACTAAGGAGCACCAGCGCATAATAATCATCATGTGTGGCTTGCGGGACTTTGTAGGCGATATACATATAAGGAGTGGCCACATCTTTCTGCACCATGATCCTTCTTTCGCCGGTTTGCGCCGGTTCCACCTGGTGCACTTTGGGAGGTGCCGGCTGGGCGGGTATCGGCTCCAGGTATTTTTCAGCCAGTGCTTTGATATCGGCAGTTTTAACGGCTCCCGATACTACCACCACGCAGTTGTTGGGGGCATAGTAGGTCTTGAAATAACGCTCCAGGTCGGCCTGCTTCCAGTTTTTCATATCATCTTCATAACCGATCACGGGCCAGTGGTAAGGGTGTTCCTGGAAAGCCTGTGCCTGCACGGCTTCGCTCAGCATCCGCCATGGAGAATTTTCGAGGCCGGTACTTCTTTCACTTAATACCACACCTCTTTCACTTTCCACCATTTTGGGATCGATGCTGAGGCTGGCGATCCGGTCGCTTTCAAGGTCAAAAATGACTTCAGTGGCAGAAGCGGGAAACCAATCGGTGTACACGGTCACATCTTCCCGGGTATAGGCATTATTGGCACCGCCATTGAACTCCATAGTACGGTCGAATTCTTTTGGTCCATACTTTTTGGCGCCATTGAACATCATGTGTTCAAAGAAATGGGAGAGGCCGGTAATACCCTGGTATTCATTCCGGGACCCTACACGGTAAAAAAGGTACATATTGGCATTGGGAATGGAATTATCTTCCACTACGAGGAATTTCATCCCGTTCTTTAGGGTGAAACTATTTACATCATCTGCTTTTATCTGTGCCTGGGAACTTAAGCCCAGGAGCACAAAAACAGGAAAAAGGATTTTTTTCATAATGTGCTTGTGGTTAGAGGTGATAAAGCTAAGAAATGCGAGCATTGAATATCATACCGTTCGACAAAAAAATACCATATAAATTCTACAATGATTTTGTGGGAAATTGTTTTTCCGTTACCTTTGCCGTCCGCTGGCTGCGTAGCTCAACTGAATAGAGCATCTGACTACGGATCAGAAGGTTTCAGGTTTGAATCCTGACGCGGTCACTTTGAAAATGAAAGAGTTGCAGTGATGTAACTCTTTTTTATTTTTTCGCTCCGACACAATGCTGATCAAATTCGAAAAGTTCAGTTTTTTACACAGTTCATTTAGGCTGCAGTATTTAAAATAGTTGACTAGGAGTCCTGCGCCTGTTCAGAGAAAGTTTTGAGATGAAGTATACCTATATCAAATGCTTATATTGTTTCCGCTTCTTTTTTTTTGACAGGAAAGATCTTAATGAACACGCGTACAGAATAGTTGCATGCTTACCTGCAATAATACCGTGGTCTATTTCTTTTGCAGGGGAACCCACCAGAGCAATTCAAGGGTGACACCGCCGTATCGATCGGTGTCCATCATCCTGAAATAGCCGGAACCGGGTTTTCCTTTCTCTCCAAAACTGGCGCCCATCGCAGGAACAATGTTTTGAGAACGGTAATCTTCGAGAACGCGATCAAGCGGTTGTATCTCTCCATTGACCAGTGAAATAAATCCCAAGTGCTGCAGCCCTTCTCCATGCTTTTTCAGGTGATCATCAACCAGCGTGGGTTGTTTCAGTGTCATGATCCATTCGTAATCGTAAGGATCCTGTTCCTGCCAGGCCATGCTTAATTCAAAATCGGACGGCTTTCCATAATACTGTTTTTCAGACCGGTTAAAGAGATTGTCGGGAAGAATTTCTTCAAAACCCAGTTGGCGCCAATAGGTCGCTACCACCGGTAGGGTTTCCGTTTTGATAGCAAATGCATAATGCTTAAGGATGAGATGATGCTGATTGGTATTGGAGAGTTTGTCGAAATAATGCGAATCTGTTGTGCCTGCAGTCAAGCCTAATATATATTTCCCCTTTTCAAACGTATCTTCAAAATGGTATTGTATGGTGCCCTCGTTGGTATAAAATGTAATGTCATCCAGCACATCCACCTGTAGTTTGATCAGTCGCTCCTTCTCTTTTTGCAAACTGTCTTCATCAAATCTAAATACAAGGCTCATGATGCCTTCCTTATGCCGTTTGTAGAAGTCGGAAAAAACAGAGTGGCCTTCCAGGGGTTGTATCCAGGTAACATTTGCACCGCCAAGATTTGCTTTGGCCATAACCACTTTAAATGGATTGCCGGCTTTACCTGATCGTGCATCTACAGTATCCGGTTCAATGATTTGACTGAAGCCGAGCTTCTGCCAGCCCATGATCGTGGCAGATACATTATCCACGACCCATACCACCTGGTCAATCTTTTTATATTGGTCTGGCATCGGTTGGCTATTCACCTCTTTATTAGCAAAGAAAGGTAACAGCATCAAAAAAAATAGTACAGTCCTGAGCATAATGTATAATGGTCCTTTATTTCAGCGATGCTGACCAATGGGTAATATTGGCGCAGCAACATGATCTTTTTGCACTGGCCCGGTTGCTCAACTATCCATTCAAATATAGCAATTAGTTGTTCCTACCCCTTGTTTTGTTTTTTGTGCAGAGCAACGCGCAACATGCAGTACTGCTTCCGGATCTTCAGGTTGAACGTATATTTGGAAATGTTCATGAGATAATTTCTTGTGTTCCAACAAAATCAATAGCATGGATATCTTAATAGTTGTATTATCCCTGTTCCTTTCTAAACAGGGTTTTCTCAATCTGATGATTCTACAGTAATAATTTAATTATTGATCTCGCTGACAGTATATTGATGTGCCGTTAACAGGTCATTTTTCACTTTCGTTTTGATCAGGAATAATTGGGAAGCATTTTTTTTATTTTTTTGTATTTTGTCCCATCTTTTTTGGATGGCCCAAGGATTAGTTGGCCCTGCAAAACGAAAATCCTACACTATTAACTGCCCAACCTGTTATGAGAAGAATTATTTCCTGTCTGATATTTTCCGTCATTGCCGGTACTGGCTTTTTGCAGGCTCAGCGTGTCAAGTATACACTTGTTATTACCGGTGCAAACATCGTTGATGTCGCCAATAATAAAATCATTACGGATCGCCTGATTGCCATTTCCGGTGACACTATCATGGCAATTGATGATTCCAAAAAGCGGAAGCAGTATGATGCGGATCGCCATATCGATATCGCGGGTAAATATATTATGCCCGGTCTGTGGGATATGCATGTACATTTCCGCGGCGGCGACTCCCTGGTGGAGGCCAATAAAAAATTGTTGCCGCTTTTTCTTTATTATGGCATTACGACGGTGCGGGAATGTGGAGGGGATATGACGCCTGCGATCATGTACTGGCGCAAACAAATGCTGAACGGAAGCCTTGACGGCCCTAAAATTTTTACTTCGGGGCCAAAAGTGGACGGTCCGGATGCTACCTGGGCAGGTTCGCTGGAAGTAACGACACCCGAACAAATAGAAAAAGCGCTTGATTCGCTACAAGCCATACAGGCAGACTTCGTAAAGCTGTACGACAGCAAAATATCGCGGGAAGCGTATCTGCGTGTAATTGCCGGCGCAGCACAAAGGGGAATGAAAACGGCCGGTCATATGCCTTATACCGTTACTTTGAAAGAGGCGGTCGATCAGGGACTCAATGCATCAGAACATTTGTTTTATGTATTCAAAGCTTGCTCCAATAAAGAAGACAGTCTGACGAAAGCAATTATCGAAAGCCAACAAACGGATAAGCCGATCAGTTTAGGCGCAGCACTTCCAACGGTATATAACACGTTCGATCCGCAGATCGCTGCCGGATTGTTTCAATACCTGGCACAAAAAAGATTTTCAGTTACCCCAACCATCTTTATTTCAAAAACACTGACAGAGATAAACGATCAGGATCATTCCAGAGACAAATTATTGCGATACATTGACCCCAGGATACAAGCGACCTACGCATCACGTCTTAACAATGCAAAACGACAGTCAGTAGCAGCAGCAGCATTTCGGAAAGAATTTGATCAAAGAACACGCAGCCTGGTTCCTTTAATGTACCGGGCGGGTATCAACATAATGGCCGGTTCAGATTGTGGCGCATCGAATTCTTATATATACCCCGGCGAATCTTTACATGAGGAACTGAAGCTGCTGGTAGCAACCGGGCTCACACCGGCCCAGGCATTGAAGACCGCAACGTTAAATGGAGCTTTTTTTCTGGGCGTGGATGATTTTTATGGGTCTGTTCAAAAAGGAAAATCTTCAGATCTGGTGGTGTTTGAAAAAAATCCACTGGTCGCTATTGAGGCTATAGACAATATTTATATGGTTTTCTCCAACGGAAAATTATATTCAAAAGAGAAACTGGACGAATTGCTGCGGTCAATCAAAAATTGAAGCAAACCGGATTTGCCGAAAAGGCCTGTGCCGGGATAGAAGAAGCGATTTGAGTAGTTGAAGAAAGGACCACGCTGTCATCCATGGGCGCTTTAGGTTTCTTAAATAATATGTACTTAATAGATATGAAAAAGATTATCCGATCAGTAATCTGCCTGTTTTTTTTATGTACGATGCGGCATAGCGTATCGGCACAGTTGGGAACTCGTTCGATCGACTCATTAAGAAATAATTTGAGCAAAGAAAAAAACGACTCTCTTAAAGCAATGCTTTTACTGAAGATCGGGAATCAATTTGCATACGAAGGCAATGGGCCAGACTCCGCATATGCATATTACCAAAAAGCGTTGGATATCGCATCCGAAATTAAAAACCCACACCTTGCCTTAAGCATAAATTACCGACTTGCCTCCATGTACAATGTTACCGGGAATTTTCCGGCTTCCCTAAAGCAATCGATTGAAAATCTGAGGCAGTCAACAGCACTGAAGGACTCAAATTTAATTTTTTTTGTGAAACGGGAAATTATGTGGACATATAAGGGCACCGGTGATTATAGCAAGGCCCTTGAAATATGCCTCGAATTGAAAAATCTGCTGCAATTCCCATTTTATAGCGCGAACAACAGTGATAGCCCTTATGATTTTATGGTATATAATAACCTGGCCAGTTGCTACCAGGATATGAAGCAGACGGATTCTTCCCAACATTACAGACAAATGGCTTTTTCACTTTCCATGAAAGCAGAGGACCCTGGACTACTGGCCTTATCTACTATTTCGTTGGGGGACTTTTACCTTACCAACAACCAGTTGGATTCATCCTTGCTTTATAACCGGCTTGCTGTTCATTATGGCCAGCTTGTCGGCAGGTATGATATTGTTCGGGAAGCTTATCTTGGGCTGGCTGGGGTTTTTGAACATCAGAAAAAAACGGATTCTGCATTTTCTTATGCAAGGCTGGCCTTTTCGAAGAATAAGGTTGCCAACGATTCCACCGGAATGGGCGGCAGCGCTTTGATGTTATCAAAACTTTTTGCGCAGGCAAACCGGTATGATAGTGCTTATCATTATCTTTCAGCATATCAAGCCATCAATGCAAACCTCGTTTCCCGGGAAAAAATTAACAAAGTGCAATCGCTGGGCTTTAATGAGCTCATCCGGCAAAATGAACTGGCGCAGGAACATAAGGAAGCCATACAGCAGTATCAGACAAGGCTGAAAGTGTATAGCCTTATTGCGGGCTTATCCCTGTTGGTACTCATTACTTTTATCCTCTTTCGCAACAATCGTCAAAAGCAAAAAGCCAATGTGGTTTTGGAAAACACATTATCTAATCTGAGGTCCACACAGGCCCAGTTGGTCCAATCGGAAAAAATGGCTGGTCTGGGCGAGCTTACCGCGGGCATTGCTCATGAGATCCAAAACCCCCTGAATTTCGTGAACAATTTCTCTGAAATAAGCAATGAGCTGATCGATGAAATGAAAGAGGAATTAAGTAAGGGCAATGTGAAAGAGGCGAAAATAATTGCGGGGGATATTAAACAGAATCTCGAAAAAATAAACCACCACGGCAAACGGGCCGATTCTATCGTGAAGGGTATGCTGCAGCACTCCCGTAGCAGCACGGGACAAAAAGAACCGGCCGATATTAATGCACTTTGCGATGAATACCTGCGCCTGGCCTTTCATGGCTTGCGGGCCAGAGATAAATCCTTTCAGGCAAACTTCAAGACCATCCTGGACCACAGTATTAATAAAGTAAATATCGTACCGCAGGATATAGGCCGGGTATTGCTCAACCTGATCAATAATGCCTTTTATGCGGTACAGGAAAAAGCAAAGACCGCAGGCGAAGGGTATAGCCCCACCGTGACTGTGTCTACCCAAAAAGAGAATGGACAACTGATCATAGCTGTTGCCGACAACGGCACCGGCATACCGCAGCAACTGATAGACAAAATATTTCAGCCCTTTTTCACCACCAAGCCTACGGGTAGCGGCACGGGGCTGGGGCTGAGCCTGGCTTATGACATCATCAAAGCACATGGAGGAAAACTAAACGTAACAACAAAGGAAGGAGAGGGGACTCAATTTATCATTCAATTGCCAAACCATTAATATGAAGCTCAAATCCATTTTGCTATTGTTCATCCTGCTGCCCGTTTTGCTAAAAGCACAAAATGAGCAACGGTATATCGACAGTTTGCATGCGAAAGTAAAGCAATCGGTCAACGACACGGCAAGAATGGATGCATTGTATGGATTGGCGATGTTTTATGCAGAAAGTGACAGGGATAGTTCTATGCATTTGATCGAACAGGCCATTGCGATCGCTACGAAACTGAAGCTGCAACCTTTTCTTCCGGACCTGTTATTGCTGAAGGCTTATATGTTTCAGAAAGGACAAAATTATATCGGAAGCTTAAAGCTATGCAACGAAGCCCTGGCGATTGTTGAGAAAAATAAAAGGCGCAAAGCCCTTACGGTTCCGGCAAATTTCCAATTTGCCAGGGACCCGGAAAAATACTGGAAGTCCCTCTATATTAGTGTATATCACCAGATGGCCAATACGTTTTCGGCGGTAGGTGACGAAAAAAAAGCCATTGAGTATTACCAAATGGTCACTCATATTGCGCAAGAGCTGAATATAAGTGATGGCCTGAGTACCAGTTATCGTAATATCGGTGCATCCTACCTGGAACTGGGAGAGCTGGATTCGGCCTATTGGTATAACATGAAGGCCCTGAGCACGGCAAATGCGATGGAACAAGAAAAAAATACCCGGTTCTCCAAATGGAAGAACTACAAAGGATATATCCTGGATTATCTTGGAAAAATTCTCCTCAAAAAGGGTATGGCTGATTCTGCATTATTTTATTTCCACCAGTCGGTGGAGGTAAATATTACCCAACACAATTTGGCGGGTGAAAGCGGCAGCAATAATTCGCTGGCCGGTTTTTATAAAAAGCAAAACCAGCCTGATTCCATGTTGAAATATGCTTTGGAAGCACTCCGGACGGCTTATAAGCTCAGGTCGCCAATGGCAATAGCGATCTCGGCAGATCAGGTGTCAGCAGCCTGGCGCTTGCTTGGAAAACCCGATAGCGCCTTGTATTACCTGCTTATTTCTAAAACAACCGGCGACAGTCTGAATTTAGACAGGCGGAAAAGGGTCGCACAATTCCAGGAAACCAATTTCAATGATCAGCTTCAGTTGGAAAAAGAAGCGCAGTTAAATATTGCCGCAAAGAACAGGACCACAAAACTGGCGCTGATTACAGGCCTGGGGATGTTATCAGTATTAGTATTTGTTTTTTACCGCAACAACCGGCAAAAGCAAAAAGCCAATGCCGTTTTGGAAAATACCTTGACCAATCTGAAATCTACACAGGCCCAGCTCATCCAATCGGAGAAGATGGCTGGCCTGGGCGAGCTTAGTGCCGGCATCGCGCATGAGATCCAAAACCCGTTGAATTTCGTGAACAATTTTTCGGAGATAAATAAAGAACTGGCCGATGAACTGGAGGTGGAGATCGATCGAAGAAATTATTCAGAAGCCAAAGCACTGGCCCGTGATATCAGGAACAATGAAGAAAAAATAAATCATCACGGCAAACGGGCCGATGCAATCGTAAAGGGCATGTTGCAACACTCCCGGAGCAGCACGGGCCAAAAGGAACCCACGGACATCAATGCGCTCTGCGATGAGTACCTGCGCTTAAGTTATCACGGCCTGCGGGCAAAGGATAAATCTTTCCAGGCCAACTATAAGATCGTATTGGATAACAATATCGGGAAAATAAATATCGTACCGCAGGATATGGGACGGGTATTGCTCAACCTGATCAACAATGCCTTTTATGCGGTGCAGGAAAAAGCAAAGACCGCAGGTGAAGGATATAGTCCCACCGTGACCGTGTCTACCCAAAAAGAGAATGGACAACTGACCATAGCTGTTGCCGACAACGGCACCGGCATACCGCAGCAACTGGTAGACAAAATATTTCAGCCCTTTTTCACCACCAAGCCCACGGGTAGCGGCACCGGGCTGGGGTTAAGCCTGAGCTACGATATCATCAAAGCACATGGGGGTGAACTAAAGGTAGAAACAGTGGAGGGGGAAGGAACGACATTTATTTTTCAATTACCAATAACCTGATCTGATGAAGCTACTTAAAATCTTTTGGGTACTGGCATTATTGAATGTACAGTTTACGTACGCACAGGATACGGTGCTGTTATCCCCAAAAAACCTGAGCAGCAATCTTATCGTTTGCCATTAGATACTGAGGAGGGTTGGATCTTCCGGTCCGGCACCGGCAGTGGTAGGGAAAGGTCGGGACTCGATAAAAGACGCTATGCCCATGCTGTGGTGCGTATGCGGAGTGTTCGGGATTTTGCATCAGTTGAAAGAATGGCCCAAAATACTGCCCGGGCCAGTGTTGCACAGTTCCGGGCAAAAAGGGACCGGTCTGAACTTTCTGCGGAAAGGGGTGCGGCACAGGCGTATTGGCAATTAAATCTTTTAAAATCAATGGAGTTACTGATAGGTCACAGTTCTAAAAAGGTCTGCAAAATACGGAGGGCAATAACCGGCATTGGCAGCAGGTATTTTTCCATGAATGAATCTGGTATCTTTGAACGCATGGGACTACTTCAGGGTTTATGGGTCGCTGCTGGTCCTGGTTGTAACAACGGAGAGGGAGCACCAAGAAATATGGCAATACCATTTTCGGCATAACACTCATATTGATCGTATGAAAATTTTAGTAGTGGACGATGAAAAAGATGTACGTTTCCTTTTCGAGCAAAAGTTTAGAAAAGAGATTAGGGATAAGCAATTTGATTTTGTATTTGCTTATTCGGGGGAAGAGGCCCTGCAGATCATGAAAGATTTTAAACAGGAGGCAGTACTTATTTTATCTGATATTAATATGCCCGGGATAAGCGGCCTGGAATTATTGAAGCAAATTAAAGCTAAGCACAGCGAGCCACCCCCTGTGGTAATGATGATAACGGCCTATGGTGATGCCGAAAATTATAATGCGTCCATACAACTGGGGGCGGATGATTTTCTGACCAAACCCCTTGATTTTGCAGTATTAAAAGAAAAATTAAAGAAATAAACTGATGGCAAAAATATTGGTAGTGGATGATGAAACGGACCTTGAAGTACTGATCAAACAGAAGTTCCGGCAGAAAATACGGGAACGACAATACGAATTCGTATTTGCCGGAAATGGTAAAGAAGCGCTTAAACGACTGGAGGAGACCAGCGATATTGATATGGTGCTCAGCGATATTAATATGCCGGAGATGGACGGGCTTACACTGTTGTCCAAATTAAAAGAAAAAAACAGCATATTAAAATCGGTAATCGTATCGGCCTATGGGGATATGGAAAATATTCGCGCAGCCATGAACCGTGGTGCATTTGATTTTTTGACTAAACCCATCAATTTTGACGACCTGGAATTGACCATGCAAAAAACGCTGGTCCAGGTACAGGAATTGCGGGAAACCATGCGCGCCATCAAGGAAAACAATATCCTTAAAATGTACGTGGACGAAGCCGTACTGAACTTCATGGGTAGCCGTGAATTTGAATCCTCGCTCACCGAAAGCGAAACAATAGAGGCCACGGTCGCTTTTATAGATATTTGCGGGTTCACTTCCATTAGTGAGCAGGAAAGCCCCGATGTGGTCATTAAAATGTTGAACCGTTATTTTGATCTTATGGTAAAAGAGATCATTGCAGAAAACGGGGTCGTAGATAAATTTATCGGGGATTGTATCATGGCCTTGTTCAAGGGGCCTTATCATCTCGACCGGACCATAGAGGCCTGCCTTGCCATAAGGAATAAAGTCAATGCCCTGCCGGCCGAACATAATTTCTCTCCAAAGGTTTCGATTGGCATCAACTGTGGTGAAATGGTATCCGGAAATATCGGCTCCGTAGCTATTAAACGGTTTGATTATACTGTTATAGGTGATGTCGTAAACACGGCCCAACGCCTGCAAAGTGCAGCCGAACAGTGCCAGGTCGTGATAACAGAGGAATCTTATGAAAAAATAAAGCAGTCCTTTAACTGTAAAAGGATCGGGCCGGTAACGCTTAAGAATAAAGCAGCGGCGCAGATCTTATATGAAGTAATCGACTAAACTGTTTTAAATTTCCTTACATGCAGTATGGGCCGTTACAGATTTTGTGGTCCGGCAACCGGAAACAGGGCTGCCTCTTCTCTCACTTACCGTAGGCCCATCTCTATTTTTCATCGGCCCTTTTGTTATCATCCATTCTATGTATCCTTCAAGAACATCTTCGGCATGGTGGGTAATTGTAGCCCACCTGGGTACACCATTTGCCTCATTTTCCTTCTGAACCGATCAATGCTTTAAGGGGTAGGCGAGTAGGGTCGTATTAAAAAACTTTCCCTTGCATGCAATGGTTTCTTAAAATAGGTTGTCAGCCTAAAAAAAAGATCGCATGAAAGCCCTCACCAAAACCTTACTGCCAGTGCTGGCCGCTTTTGTTCTTTCAGGTTGCTTGAAGGACAAAATGACCAGGACATACACCATTTTCACGCCTGTTTACAAGAATAAGCAGGACGTTTTACGGGAAGTGGCCAGCAAGCCTGCCCGGTCGATAGAGACTCCCGGGAAGATCTATGTTTACGGAAATTATTTATTTGTAAATGAAATAAATAAGGGAGTCCATGTTATTGATAACAGCAACCCTTCCAATCCTGTCAACAGGTCTTTTATCAATATCCCCGGCAACCTGGATATTGCAGTGAAAGGGAATACCCTGTTTGCGGATATTTATAGAGACATTCTGGCGATCGATATTTCAGATCCGCTCGCTGCAAGCATAACCAGTATTTCAGCAGAAGTTTTTCCCGACAGGAATGCCGGCAATCTTTTTTATTTTGTTCCGGACACCTCCCGTTATATTGTAGATTGGATGAAAAAAGATACTACAGTTCCTTATTCTGATGCGTTCGAGTGCAGGGGATGCCTGGCTTACAATACTACTCCATTGGCATCATCTGCTGCTCCTACAGTCGGGATAGCCGGCTCCATGTCCAGGTTCAGTGTGGTAAATAATTATTTATATACCGTGAACACAAGCATGTTGCAGTCATTCAATATCAATAATCCCGCTTCTCCAGTCAAAGTAAAAGACGTACTGTTAAGGAGAGGAGGCATCGAAACAATCTACCCTTTTGCAGATAAACTGTTTATCGGTTCTACAAGTGGTATGTTTATTTATGATATCAGCGACCCTGCAAGTCCTGTTTATGTCAGCATGTTCTCACATGCTATGACATGCGACCCAGTTATTACCGACGGAGATTATGCTTACGTTACATTAAGGGCCAGTACTGTCTGTGGAACTACGGTCAACAGCCAGTTGAATGTCCTTGACATTAAACAGATAGAATCGCCGAAACTGATAGGCCGATATGATATGAGTAGTCCTTATGGACTAGGTAAGGACGGCAATCTGCTCTGGATATGTGATGGAGGAGCGGGGCTCAAGATGTTTGATGCAAGTGATCCGGGCTCTATTAAGCTCACAAAAACAGTAGCAGGAATCGAACCCTACGATGTGATCCCCTACAATGGCAAACTTATCGTAAGCGCAAAAGAAGGCATCATACAATATGATTATTCCCATTCCGGTCAACTGACTGAATTAAGCCGTTTGAAAAAGAACTGATATGCTGAAAAAAATACTGATGGTGACAGGTGTATGCTTCTGCCTGTCGGCGGCGGCACAAAAAACAGTTTACCGCTCCTACAACTATATGGGCATACTTGAAGGAGAAAGCAAGACAGGCTACCAGGTGCTGACCACGCATGGATTGCAATTGGGTTCCTATTTTGTTGGACTGGGAACAGGTTTTGATACTTATAAGGAATGGTCGATTCCCGTATTTGTATCCGCATCAAAATACCTTTTCCGGGGAAAGAATGATTTTTTCCTGAATGCCAATGCCGGAACTGTTTTTGCGTCGAAGCGCAAAACAGTAAACTGGCAAGGCACGATCAACTCTGAGATTAAACCCGGTTTGTTCGGGGAAATGGGACTTGCTTACCGTTTACAATCACATGCCATGAAATCGGGCCAGGGAATTCTTTTCGGTATGTATTATTCATATAAAGCGTATAAAGAAAAGCTTACAACACCGATGTTTTGCATCAACCCTCCTTGTCCGGATCAAAACGAGTACATCAACTACTATCTTCACCGGTGGGCCTTCAAGGTAGGATTTGTATTATAAAGCAAGAAGCCTTTAAATAAACATTTAAAGGCTTTTATTTAAGAGATTGATTGATCCGGTTTAGATATTCCTTTAATTTTCCCATGATCAGATCAACCGGCAGGTCTTCTTCAGGATTGATCTGAAAAGATTCGTAGCGGTCTTTGGGTTTAGTGTCAGGAGGCGTTTCCAGCAAGCTTTTGTCAGTACAGAACCCCAGCATCAGTTTTTTCCGGTTGAGCCACAGATATCCAAGCTTTTTTCCTTTATAAGTGAAGAAGGGGATCTGGAATTTCCGTTCATGTACAATAGCGGGATCAACACTCAGGATAATATGCCGCAGGGCAAGCAGGCAGCTTTGATAAGGTTCCGGCTTGCTGAGGTAATAGTTTTCCAGTTGAGTGGTCATGAAACTAAGGTACAAAATCAATAAGGTAAAATCGTTTCTTTATTCAGACCGCAACGATTTCACCGGGTTCGCAATCGCCGCCTTTATTGATTCATATCCCACCGTTATCCATGCAATCACTAATGCAGCAAGAGAAGCTAACAAGAAAATAGTCCAACCTACTGAAACACGATACGCAAAGCCTTTCAGCCAGCTATTGATCGCAAACCAGGCAAAAGGAATAGCAATCACTGTAGCGATCAGGATCAGGCGGGTGAAATTGAGTGAAAGCAGGTACACTACATTTCCTACTGAAGCTCCCAGCACTTTGCGAACGCCAATTTCCTTGGTGCGTTGCTCTGCCATAAAAGCAGATAAGCCGTATAAGCCCATACAGGAAATGAATATCGCGAGAATGGCAAATACATTGAATAAATTACTTAGCTGCTTCTCACCTTTATATAGATTTTCTATTTCCTGGTCAACAAATCCATAAGAAAATGGATAAGCCGGATTAAGAGCTGTACTTATTTTTTCTATCGCCTTGATCGTTGCTTCAGTTGCACCGGGTTTGGTGCGCACGATCACCAAACCTCCATACCTGTTCAACCGGATCACCATCGGTTGGATCTCGGTTTGAATAGCTTTGAAATTAAAATCCTTTACCACACCAACGATTGTGCCTTTGATATCCCACATGCTCAACGGTTTTCCTATTGCACTGGCAGGAGTCAGGCCCATGGCCCTGGCCGCTTTTTCATTAAGGATATAATTACTGCTGTCAGCTTTGAATTCTGTGGAGAATGCGCGGCCACTTGCCATTTTCATCTGAAACACATCAAAAAAATCCTCACTCACATCCATATTCGGAAAAATGGTCTGATCATTCGGGTCTTTTCCTTCCCATAGAATATTGACCGTGCCATTTTGTAAGCCGACCGGCAAACCGTTGGAGAAGGCAAAATTGCTGGTCAGCGGATCTTTCTCCAATTCTGCCTTTAAGGTTTGTATTTTATTATTCATATCGCCGGTTACCGGCATGTATAGCAGGTTGGACCGTTCAAAACCAAGGTTCATGTTTCTGATATACTTCAGTTGCTTGTATACAACGGCCGTTCCTGCCAGTAATACAATTGAAACAATGAACTGTGTTACCACCAATGAATTCCTGAAAATCAGGTTGCCACCCATCGTTTTCATATTTCCCTTTAATACTTTGGCCGGTTTAAATCCTGAAAGAAAAAGGGCAGGGTAGCTACCGGATATCAATCCTGTGAGCAAGGCTATGCCGGTAAGAGTGAGCAACAATTTCCAGTCGAAGAAATGGATGGTCAACTCTTTACCCGCGAGGTTATTGAATACCGGCAATAATAACCATACAAGTCCCATTGCGATCAGCAAAGAAAGGAAGGAGATCAGCATGGATTCGCCAAGGAACTGTCCAATAAGCTGTCCCCGGCCCGCACCCACCACTTTGCGTAATCCCACTTCCTTGGCCCTGCGTGCTGAACGGGCTGTAGCGAGATTCATGAAATTGATACAGGCTACAATCAGGATAAAGATCGCTACTACAAAGAATATTTTTACATACAGGTAGTTACCCATTCCTGCGAAGTCGGCCTGAAAACCGGAGTGCAGGTGTATATCTGTCAGCGCTTGCAGATTGAATTGAACATTCAATGCATCTTTTGGTATATGCCGGGCAAATATTCCGGTCAATTGACTGTCCAGCTTTTTCAGCATGGCTGAGTTCGGCTTTACATTTTTATCCAATTGTACATAACTGTAAAAATTGAAATTGTCCCAAACATTATTCCTGATATCATTATTGGTTTGTTCAATAGCCGACATCGGCATAATATAATCAAACTGCAAATGCGAGTTGGCCGGTATATTGGCCAGTACGCCGGTTACCACCACATTGCTGTTATTATTCTGGCGAAGCACTTTACCCATTGGATCATCGTTCCCGAAATACTTCCTTGCCATGTTTTCTGTGATCAATATTCCATCATTTCGTTGAAGCACGCTCGTGCGGTTTCCTCTTACAAGTTGAAAGGAGAATGACTGCATAAAAGTGGAATCAACATAGAGCCCTTTTGTTTCTTCAAACTTGTGATCCCCGATCTCAAACACTGCAGCTTCTGCAGGCAGTAACCTGGTAATACTTTTTATCCCCGGTATTTTTTCCTGCGCTTCCCTTACTACGGGGTAGGGGGTAACGGCATATTTAAAATCACCAAGGCTACACACTACCCGGTATAACTGCCCGGCATTGCTATGAAACCGGTCATAACTTAACTCATTCCTTACCCAAAGAAGGATCAGGATACTACAGGTCATACCAATGGCAAGACCGGCAATATTGATCAAAGCAAATGCCTTGTGACGCATTATGTTCCTGACCGCTATTTTCAGATAGTTTTTGATCATATTACTGGCTTAAAAAATGAGTAGTGTGTTCGGCAAGTGGCTACGTAAAGTGTCGTACGTTCAAGTGATATGCCACATGATACTTCTCTGATTATCAATATTTAGTGAAGGCTGATTATTTCAGGTGTACGGAAATGAGACAGGGGGTGTTCGAAAACGGACAATGGCAAATCTTAACTTTGCCGGTTATAAAACAACGTCTATCACCCTGTCTCTCACACTCCTGTACTTTCATTTTTCTTTCATCGATAGATTTTGTTGGTTTGTTTTATAAATCATTTAAACAGCTCATGAAGCAAAAAAGCCGCCTGTCTCTTTATTGGAAATGCCAGTTGATCGGCTGGTCGGCAGCTTCATTGTATTGGGGATATGCCGGATATATTGGCAGCAATTTCAGTTTTACGCTTGCCCTGATCCATTTTGCAGGCGACCTGGTAATGTATATTGGGCTCACCCATTTGTTCCGTAATCTTTCCAAACATTATCAGTGGCAAAACCTGACCCCCAAAAAATTATTGGTACGGATCATACCTTCTGTTTTTGTACTGGGCTGCTTGTTTATGATACTTACCGTAGGTAAAACCTTCCTGATGCGTCTTGTATTTGAAGAGGGGTTTACTGAAACATTTGCTCATTACTTCAATGCGCAATGGCTGATCACCGTGGTTACAGGCATCAGGCTGATGGCTATCTGGGTGCTGGCTTATTACCTGTATCATTATGCGCAAAGGGAGATCAATGCAACCAGGGAGAGCGCCCGTCTGGCTATGATCGCAAAGGATGCTCAAATGGATAATCTTGCTGCGCAATTAAACCCACATTTCTTTTTTAATTCACTTAATAATATCAAAGCTCTCGTGCTGGAAGATCCGCAGTCAGCAAGAAGGGCAATCGACCTTCTGTCTGATCTGCTACGTATGTCGCTTTACCGGCGCGACACAGCATTGATCACCCTGCAGGATGAAATGGAACTGATCAACGATTATCTTGAGCTGGAAAAAATGCGTTTTGAAAAACGGTTACAGACATCCATTAAAGTAGATGAACAGCTATTAAAAACTCCCATTCTCCCACTTAGTATTCAAACTCTGGTAGAAAATGCCATCAAACATGGAATAGCGCAAAGAAAGGATGGGGGTATTATACAAATACGGGTACAAAGGGAAAATGGATATATGCACACCTCTGTGCTCAATCCGGGTAAGCTTCAAACCTCCGGCAGGCAGGGGCTGGGATTAAGAAACCTTTCGGAACGATTGCAATTACAGTTCAACGGAAAAGCCAGTTTTGAATTGACCGAGCAAAACGGAGAAACGATTACCGCCGTCATTAAAACCCCTTTACCATGAGCAGATTGAAAATACTGATCGTTGATGATGAAAGGCTGGCAAGGGAAGAAATAAAACAACATCTGCTCGGCTGCAGGGATTTTGATATAGTGGGTGAAGCCGAAAATGCCGACGAAGCGGAAAAGCTGATCATCCAGCTTCAACCTGACTTGCTTTTCCTGGATATACAGATGCCGGAACGTTCAGGGCTTGAACTGCTGGAATCATTGGAATATGTGCCGGAAATCATATTTACAACAGCCTATGATCAATATGCTGTAAAAGCCTTTGAGCTGAATGCTTTGGATTACCTTGTTAAACCTATCCGCAGGGAACGGTTTTCCCAGGCAATCGAAAAAATGCGTACGAAGTTTGCCGTCAAATCTGGCCTGGCTGCAGAGCATACCTTTTTTATCAGGGAAGGGGAGCGTTATTACTTTGTGAAAGTGAAAGATATTTACCTGATCGAATCGGCAGGAAACTATGCCAGGTTATATGTAGATGGAAAAAAACTATACCTGAAACGTTCACTCAATCACCTGGAAAAAACACTCGATCAGCAATCGTTTTTCAGGATAAGCCGTACAGAAATTATCAACACAAATTATATTAAACACATCAGGCCGCAGGCAAGGGGAAGATTGACCATAGTTCTCCAAACCGGAGAATCACTGGAAGTATCTACCAGGCAGTCGGCAGCCTTTAAAAACAGGCATATTGCTGATTCCTGATACAGGGAATATATGCAGCAATATTCCTTCCAATCATATATAAATACTTTAATAATGCGAGTTAAATTCTCCCTGGCATTGCTATGCCTGTTCTGTTCCAAGCTGACAATTGCTCAATCTTTCGTAGATAGCCTGAAAAGGGATACGAGTTATATTATCCAGGACAGCATACTTATCCAAACACAGGATGGAACCTGGGTGTCCGCATGGGCTATGCGGAAAAAAAATATAAGAGAACAACTGAGTACTATTTTACAATTCACTATTTATGCGCGGCAAACGGATATCCGGAAAATAAAAGAAGCTGCAGATAAAGGTTATGCGGGAGTGATGGCCTACACAAGAGGAAAGCGCTATAGCCCCGGTGAAACAGTACCCTATGAATACGATGGCAGGGATGTATATGATGTGATCGAATGGATCACTCAGCAACCCTGGAGCAATAAAAAAGTGGGCATGTATGGAGGTAGCTACAATGGCTTTACTCAATGGGCTTCCACTAAAAAGCTTCACCCGGCTTTAAAAACCATTGTGCCCTCTGCTTCAGTTGCACCGGGACTGGATGTACCGATGACCAACAATGTGAATATGAGTTTTATATTTCCCTGGATCTACTATGTTTCCAATAATAAATTCCTGGATGAAAAGGATTACCAGGGCCCTCAATGGAATGAGCTCTATGAAAAATGGTTTCAGCGAGGGAGTGCTTACCGTTCACTGGATACATTACTGGGCAGGCCTAATAAAATATTCCATCGCTGGCTGAACCACCCGGTGTATGATGCTTATTGGCAATCAATGATCCCTTATAAAGAAGAGTTTGCCAGGATCAATATTCCGATACTGAGCACAACAGGCTATTATGACGGTGGACAGATCGGCGAAATGTATTATTATCGTGAGCTTTTCAAATACAATCCAACTGCAGAACACTACTTGCTGATCGGTCCGTACGGACATTTCGGTTCTCAGGGATTTCCTGATTCTGTATACAATGGTTACAGGATTGACGAAGCCGCCAGGGTGCCTATACACGATATCATTTACCAATGGTTTGATTATATATTCAAAGGCGCTCCCAAGCCTGCTATCCTGAAAGATAAAATAAATTACCAGGTGATGGGAACCAATGAATGGAAACACATTCCCTCCCTTGATAAAATGGCTAATGACTCGCTGACTCTTTATCTTACAGATAAAGCGCCTGGCAATAAATATGGTCTCACCACTCAAAAACCTCCTGTTAATAGTTTTCTCCGGCAGCGGATAGATTTTAACGATAGAAGTTTGCGTAATAGTTATTATTATTTTAACCAGTTGGTATACGATAAATTATTCCCCAATAATGGTCTGCTTTTACTTAGTGATCCGCTGAAACAGGAAATGGAACTAAGCGGTAATTTCACTGGAGTATTAAAGGCAGCCATTAATAAGAAGGACATGGACTTCAGTGTGGCCTTGTTTGAGTTAATGCCTGATGGCAGTTATTTTCTTCTTTCCTATTTCATGGGCCGTGCCAGCTATGCAAAGGACATTATGCACCGGAATTTACTGGTACCTGGAAAAAAAGAAGCCATTCCCTTTTCCAATAGCTACATGACCAGCCGAAAACTGGCCAGGGGCAGCCGCATTGCTATCATCCTGAATATAAACAAGAGCCCTTTTGAACAGATCAATTATGGGACAGGAGGTGATATAAACAAGGAAACCATTAAAAATGCGGGAGCGCCGCTACACATAAAATGGTTTGGTGATAGCTATATCAAATTGCCGGTCTGGAAAAATGAGCAATAAAATACACATTGATTGGCCTGCAGCAGTGGCATAGTTTTTTCAACGGTATTGGTGTCGCTAACCTAAAACTTTGGCTATGCCTGTAAAAACCCTTCCCCGGAAAAGAGCTGTTCGGAAAACGAGAAGTAAAACGAAAAAAAAGGGTGATATCGCTGAATCATATAACGCTGTTAAGAAATTTGGCAACAAACAATATACGGGTATGGCAGTTGGTCGCAGCCATAAATGGTATTATGACAAGGGTGTGTGGAGGGAAACCAAAATCACACCCGATCTTTGGCGGGTCGCTTATGCTGTTACCAAAAGAAGGGCAGGAGAAGCCCCTGAAGGATCGGGTGTGCCTGTTGGCACTGCTTATCACTGGTATATACTGGCACATCAGCGGGTGGAAAAGCTAAATGCCAACGATTACAGTACATCCCTTATAGGAATGAAATACAAACTGGCTCACCGCCGTGCAGATAAAAATAAATGGAGCGCTAAAACTCCAACACAAAGAAAACACCTTATTGATTTCCTGAAGGAAATACTCCATCAGTTAGAATCAGAGGTAATGTCATTGGAATTTGAATACAAAGACCAGGTATATAAAGGTGAAGCCGTTCCTCTCCCTGAGACCTGTATCAATGGGGTCTGTTACCAACTGGATATTACCCTTAATGATGAGAACATGGGAATAGCCCGCTATATGAAAAGCGGTTGGAAACTGGATAAGAGTGACGACAAGAAATTTGTAGAAGCTCTGGGGAATGAAATTATGTCGCATTATAAATAAAAATCTGTTATGCCTGAGTTGCCTGATCTGGAGGTTTTAGCCAGAATCTGGGGAACCATTTATCAGGAAAGAAACTGGCATGTGTAACAGTTATGGAATAGGGATTATAATCCTGCAAGCTATATGAACAACCAGACAATTTTCCAGTTCTTCCACTGGTATTATTCAAAAGAGGGGAATCTGTGGAATCATGCAAAAGAACAGGCCCCTTACCTGGCTTCCCTGGGAGTAACACAAGTATGGTTGCCTCCTGCTTATAAAGGAGCCGGAGGGGTAGATGATCCTGGCTATGCAGTGTATGATCTTTTTGATCTGGGAGAGTTTGACCAGAAAGGAACAGTTCGTACCCGTTATGGTACTTTGCAGGAATACCGGGATTGTATCCGGGCATTTCATGAGAACGGGATAAAAGTATTGGCTGATATTGTACTTAACCATAAAATAGGTGGTGATGAAAAAGAGAGGATATGGGTGCAGAAAGTAGATGCGGAAGACCGCAATAAAAAAATTGGAGAACCATACCCCGTAGAAGCATACACGAAATTCCTATTCCCCGGACGGAAAGGGAAATATTCAAACTATATCTGGGACTGGCAGAGCTTTGCAGGGATCAGTGTAGATAAGACGATTGATCTTATATTGAATGAATATACCAACGGAAAATGGGAGAATGTGCCCGGAACTGAAAATGGCAATTATGATTACCTGATGGGCAACGATATTGAATTCAGGAACCCCTATGTACGGGAAGAATTGAAGAAGTGGGGAATCTGGTATACAGAAACTACAGGAATCGACGGCTACAGGTTGGATGCATTAAAACATATTAACCCTGATTTTTATCCGGAATGGCTTGATTTTTTGAAAGATCATTTTAAAAGAGATTTTTTATGCATTGGCGAATACTGGAAAAGCGAGGTGGGAGATCTGCTTAAGTATATTGAAACCAGTGGCGGCAGGATACAGCTTTTTGATGTCCCATTGCATTACAATTTTTATCAGGCCTCCCAAAAAGGCGCTTCCTGCGATCTGAGCCATATATTGACTGGTTCCCTTACTGAAAAGCGCCCTGAACTCTCTATTACCTTTATCGATAATCACGATACCCAACCTTTCCAATCCTTACAATCTCCCGTGGAGGAGTGGTTCAGACCTATGGCATACGCACTGATCCTTTTGCGTGAACAAGCAACTCCCTGTGTATTCTATCCTGTGATCTATGGTGCAAAATATTTTGATGGGAAAGATGGAGAAAAACAATATGTTGAGCTGCTTCCTTTGTCATGCATAGCTACCATGATGAAAGTCAGAAAACATCTTGCTTATGGTAAACAGGTAGATTATTTCGACCATCCCAATACTATTGGTTGGATAAGAGAAGGTGATGAAAAAGAAAACAGTGGCTGTGCTGTTGTGGTCACTAATAGCCAGGAAGGGTACAAGACCATGCTTATGGGATCTCGCCATGCCGGCCGTTCAATGATCGATTGTTGCGGGCAGCGAAAAGAAATAATTAAACTGGATGATAGGGGAGAAGCGGCTTTTCTGGCGAATGGTGGATCCGTGTCTGTATGGATTTTTGAGAATGCAACGCTGGATAAATAATGTATGAGCTTCTCAAATATTAGCTGAATGATTTTTCTTATGCCTGTAGGCTTTATCCCATTCCTGCATTGCTTCCTGAAGAGTATGCCCACAACCGAATACACCTTCCTCATTGTTATCACCCAGCATAAGATAATACTGATCACCGTCCAGGTAAGCATCCGGCTGGAAGTTTCTCACTGAATCAGGAATCCCATCCATTGTATAATCTACATGTATACGCTCCTTTTCCAAAGAAATTATTTTCATAAAAAGTATTTGAAAGGATACTGCAATTGCTATGCCCGTTAATGAATTTATTAGTTATCCACATAAATTCCCTCTGGCAAAATATTGGTAGTGTATGGCAGACACAAAATCTCATCACAAAAAACTTATAGCGATGAAGACCTTATTATGCACAGCTTGTTTGAGCTTAGTACTTTTATCGTTCGCCAGCACTGACAGTCGCTCGGTGAAGAAAGAGACATTCAATTGCGCAACTTATTCCAGTCCTGTACAGGATACGATCCCAAAGAAGGATACGTCTAACCGCAGAGACACAATAAGAAGAGATACATTGCGCTTCTTTTAAAAACTTGCTGGCCATAAGGAAAAAGCCGGAGCGGAGAACTGAGCAGTTTCTCCCTTCCTGCCTGAGTACGATGGCCAGCTTTTTTTATTTACTTGATTTTTTCAATGCAGATCCGTAGGCTGACGTTGAACTGACCACAGGCTTTGTCAATAAAGCCAGAAGAATAATCAGAACTCCCATCACTCCGTAGGGCAATTTTGCATTCCGCTCAAAATTCAGCATATAAGGAGCAGTTATCAATAATACACCCACCAGTATATCCAACCATAAATGTATTCTCATTGGGATCACCCTTACATAACCTTTTTCATATCTTGTTAACAGGCTGAATATGACAATACAGATTTCTGCAACAAGCATTACCCAGGGGGCATCGGTATAGATAGAGAAGTCACTAATCCATAGCACTGCGATAAGAGCTATGGCATATACATAATCCAGCAGACCATGTATCCTTGTTGATATAAGTGGAAACAGCATAAGTTGGTTTTACATAAGGTAATACTGATGCATGCGGGATAGTATGTAATATTTACTCATCCCGCATCATCGGCAATTCAGGTAAGCGTTTGCGGATATCAGCTCAATACCTGTGCATAGCTATTCATCTTATACATATTGATCTTACTATACAAAGTCTTCCGGCTGATCTTTAAAATCTCTGCAGTTTTCCGCTTGTTATTGTTAGTTTCCCTGAGTGTTTTATAGATCATTTCATATTCTGCCTGTTTTACTGCTTCTTTCAGGAAATCACGGTCAGTTGCTTTGAAGTTCCGTATCTGTAATGGAAGTGACGAAAGATCAAGCATCTCGTTAGAAGGAGCCAGGAATGCAGCCCGGCGTATCGCTTCTTTCAACTGCGGCAACTGCCCCGGCCAGGGATAAAGCAACATCTGTTGCAGGCAATCTTCAGTTATCCCCGGAATATTTTTATTCCATTCCAGGTTGGCTTTGGAAAGAAAGTAATTGGCCGCAAAGCGGATATCTGATGCATGATTGCGCAGCGACGGGACTTTCACTGTCTTTGCATCTTTCATTAATGGAAAACTCAGATGCTGCGGCAGATCACGATGAAATGATTTAATGTTAATGATAAGTTTCAGCGATAGCTGCTCAACCAGCAATTTCAATAGCGCTTGTTGCTGATGAATTGGAAGATGATAGGGGTCAGTCAATAATACTGTGCCGCCATGCAGAGGTTTCAGCAACAAATCATTTGTAAATAATTCCGGCAGTTCGCAATGCACAGGGTGGGTAAGGTTTATCCGTGTATTGCGGCCGGCCTGTCCATGACAGGTTAATATAAAGAATGGCTTATCAGCCCAGGAACTCAGGTCATGAATAGCTTCAGCCACCAGTTGATTGCCATCATCAGGTAAATTGGACAATACAATGGTCTGGTGTTTCTCTTCAGTGCAGGCATAAACGATCTCCGACAATTTCCCCACGATCCTTGGGGCGGAATTCAGATTCCTGTTGACGGTTGGTACTTCTGTGTTTAACATAATTTAAATGGTTAAATGTCAAAAAAAAGGATTCAGGCCAAGGTTCGGAAAGAATATATAACCGCTGCAATAGGAGCATGAAAACATCATGCCTATACTAATGCACAGATACGGGTTATTGAGGTGAAAGAAATTATTTCCGCACAGAAATAAATGAAATAGCAGATGTGTGTGTCCAGGCTTAGATTAGACTTGAAATAAAGTTAAACACTTTTATCGGATTCTGATCAGAATGTCAACGGTTTACTTACAAATAATAAAAAGGTAAAGTTAAAATGAAAATCCTGTGATCCACTGTGCTTTGGAATATGGGGCTATCTGTTCAAAATATATTTACTATGAAGTATCCTTCAACGGCTGATCTGGTTTTTTCTCCGGATCAGCATCTACTTTTTTGCCTTTTAAATCATGGGTAGTAACTTTTTCTTCTTTACCCCGTTCCTCACCGGGAGCCTTATCCATATCCTGCCTGTTGGCATTGTCGGGCTTTGGATGTTTAATGCTTTTCATTGTTATTTTTATTTACTGAAAAAGATGTGATAATTAACTGATCTGGACCCGTTGGCCGCTGTTCATTGCTTTATAAATAGCCATTAAAATCTTTACATCACGCCGGCCCATTTCACCTGGTACCGGTGTGGCTCTTTTGTTCCTGATAGCCATTGCGAAATCATCCATTTGCCCGGCCTGTTGTATTACACCAGGAAAATCGATCTTTCCTTGGCTGGTTTTACCGGTGATCCCTTTATAGGAATATGCAGGGGAAAGTTCAAACCATCCATTTTCTGCATCTGCATGTAATAGGTTCATATCTTCTGCATAGCTTGACTCACATTCTGCTATCGTTCCGTCAGGAAATTCCATTTGCCAGCTTAATGACTGTTCAATATTCTTAAACATTT
The DNA here is from genome assembly GCA_036262095.1 of Chitinophagaceae bacterium. Lineage (GTDB taxonomy): Bacteria > Bacteroidota > Bacteroidia > Chitinophagales > Chitinophagaceae > Terrimonas_A. The sequence goes on from DATAJQ010000023.1 coordinate 24,893, forward strand.
AAGGTTTGGTCTTTTCACCTTCTTTTGCTCTTACGGCAATAGGTTCCATTCCTGAAGTATAACACGCACCCTGTACACAATAAATCCCAACATCCATTAATGGGCCGCCCCCTGCAAGAGTCTTGTCTAACCGCCATCCTTCCACCTGGCTCATGCCATCTTTTGCAATGATCCTTTTAACATTCCCAAATACCTTCTCTTCCGACAAACGGATCATTTCCCTGGTATGAGGTTCAAAATGGAGGCGATAACCTATAGATAACATCACACCCGCCTTTTTGCAGGCCTCAATCATTCTGTCACAATCTTCCACATTAATAGCCATAGGCTTTTCACAAATAACATGCTTGCCTGCTTCTGCAGCTTTTATCACATATTCTGCATGAAGGGCATTGGGTAGTACCACATAAATAATATCTATGGCCGGATTATCTTTTATGGAAGCAAAATTTTCATAGTTGTAAATATTACCATCAGGTATATTGTACTTACTTTTCCAGTCCATTGCCTTTTCTGGTGTACCGGTAACAATGCCAGCTAAAAAACAATGCTCTGTTTTCTGCAAAGCTGGCGCCAATTGACCGCCGCTGTATTTTCCAAGACCCACCAGGGCAATGCCCAGCTTGCCTGCCGCTCTCTTTGTATTCATATCCTTCCGTTTTTCGTCCTCCTGTTTTGCATTAGCTCCACTGCCCAAAAGCATGCTTCCCAAGGCAGCAGTGGACACATTAATGATAAATTTTCTGCGTGTATGGCCATTCTTACTGTAAGGAAGCATATAAATTGTTTGAGATCACGCATCAAAATTTCGGCCAAGGCTTCTGCTCCGATTCGCCGTTTGAAAGTGTGGGTACAGACAAAATAAGCGGAAAAGAATAAACAAATCGCAAGGTGACATGTAAAGATCAGGCATCATGGCCTGCTGGCCTTATACTAACTAATGATCGTCTACCCGGAAAGACACTTTACAGATCAGGCCATAACTGACCACTTGACCGTCCTTTACATGGGCTTTAAAATCTTTCACATATACCGAATCAATATTGTGGACTGTTTTTGAAACCTCGGCCACTGCGTTCCGGATGGCATCATCAAAACTTTTCTCTGAAGAAGCGATCACTTCAATGACTTTTACAATAGGCATAACGACATTATTTAAAGGTTAAGAGAACTACATTTTCTTTTTCTTCCTTTTTGAATTGACTGCAACCATCAGCCCCAGGAAAACAAAAAGCCCCGCCAGGATAAATATCAATGGGAAAATGCCCATAGATCTTTTTGAAAGAAGGCTGCAAGAATAGTGCTGAATGTTCTAAATCCTTTTGGCGAAAGATTTGGTATACACATTCATTATCTAACCATTAAAAATTATCTCTATGCCCAGGTATTCAAAAAAAGCAGGTAAAAAAGTGGAAAAGGCAATGCACGAAAAGAAGAAGGGAACACTGAAAAGTGGAAGGAGCGGCAAAAAGGTGACCAGCCGCAAGCAGGCTATTGCTATAGGCTTATCAGAAGCCCGTAAAGAGGGAGCAAAAGTTCCTATGAAGAAAACAGCCAGAAAAAAAAGTGCTTCCCGAAAAAAAACAGCAAGTAAAAAAAAGGCTGGAAAGAAAAAAAACAGGGCCAGATGAACATATCAACCGAAGCAGGATATGTGGATAAGACAGTTTATGCAGGGAACAGAAAATTGTTCACCTGCATTCTATTTCCCGCTTTGATTCAAATAAACCCTAGGGGAAATACCTTCCCTGAAAAAGGAAAAGAAATATACACTTCTGTTATTTGTAAAATCAAAATAATCAGAATGATTACAATGGGTCAATCAGCTATTTTAACAGAAGCAGGTTGGCATGAATCTTACATCTTATCATTATTCCTCATTACAAATTTTAATTATGAAAAAGACATTCTTATTTATCAGTTTCAGTTCCCTGGTAATGGCCGCTTGCAATAACGCAGGGAAAGATTCTGTGGAAAAGGCTGATTCAGCCAACAGAGAAGCGCGAAAGGATACAATGACGGCTGCACCTGCGCCCGATGCGAATACCAGTGCTTTTCTGGTAGATGCTACCAATGGTGGTATGGCAGAGATGCAGTTGAGCCGGATCGCAGTTGAGAGGTCAACCAATGCCGCTGTAAAAGACTTTGCCAACCTCATGATAAATGATCATACCAGTGCAAATGACCAGGTGATGGCATTGGCGGCGAAAAAGAATGTGACCCTTCCTTCCGATGTTTCTGATGAAAACAGGAAAAAATCTGATGAACTCATGAAAAAATCTGCCAAAGACTTTGATAAAGAATATGTTGATATGATGGTAAAGGACCATGAAGCAGCCGTGAACCTGTTTGAAAAGGCTTCCAACAATGTAAGTGACGCAGAAGTGGTTTCTTTCGTAAATAATATCCTGCCTAAGTTGAGAAGCCATCTGGAGTCTGCTAAAACTTTAAAGAAAAGCTTGAAATAAAAGGGCTTTGAATGTTTTTTAAAGACCGGAAAGCCACCTCCTCAACACCTCATTGGCATAATACAGTTGTGTGCCAAGAGAATCTTTATCCGGTGGGATGATCTTTCCCTGATCTGTAATATTTCCCTGAAAGCTGATAGCATAAAAAGCAAATAGTTCATACCCGGATTCCGGAACAGGAGAGGCGTAACCTGTGATCGCTAACCCCCCAATCACTATTAAATTGATCACAGACATGCAGGGCCATTTCACTGGCTACTTTGGCCGACACGCAATTCGTAGTCATTGCATGAATAGGCTCAACCTTTCCTTATTCTCCTGTTTCTTCATTAGGCGCATCCACAGGTTTGGATTGAGGTGATCCTTTTTGCCTCAGGAATACTGAAAGAATTACAATGGCAAAAACGGACAGGAATTCACTTTGCCAGTTTTGAAAAGATTCAAACCAGAAGCGGGACTGTGTGATATACTGTCCAAGGCTTTCTTCCGGTAAACCTTTTATCCCAAGCTGCTCGTTTTCATCTTTAAAGCTGCCATATAAATGAATTATAAATGAGAAGATAAATAATATGAGGAGAGCAATGGTCAGGGAATGCTTGTATATCCTTAATATCCATCCGCCTTTTCTTACCGGCCAGGGAGCACCTGGGCGGTAAGGCGATGGCTCACGATCCACTTCATCTTCGCCTTCCCCATCACATTTTTTTGATTCAGAAGATCCTTTTTGTCGGAGGGAGATGGTGAGCACAACAAACAAAGCCATCTGAAGGAATTCACTTTCCCAGTTCTCAAATGTTGCCTGCAAAAAATGACCTGATCGCAAGTATTGGCTCATACTTATTCCGGACAGACCTTCTTCTTCACGTTCTTTATTATGCTCTTTAAAGCCGGTTAAAAATTGCCCGGTAAGTGCCAATATAAATAAAACGATAAAGGCTAAAGAGAGACCATTGTTCTTAATCCATTTCATTGTATCGAAAATTATTATTCGTCTTCTGCAATCACCTTATTCGTACTACTATATTCCGGTGGCATGCCATTTGTATTTTATCTATACTCTTTTTTGTTATCCCTAAAACCCACAATTATGCCAACCACAAAAACAAGCAGCAGTAAAGCTGCAAAGAAGTCATCTGCGCCCGGCAGGGCTGCAGGTAATACTCAATTGGAGAAATTCTTTACTGATGAATTAAAGGATATCTATTGGGCTGAAAAACATCTTACCAAAGCATTGCCGAAAATGCAGAAGGCCGCCACCACCGAAGAATTACAAAATGCTATTGGGGAACATAGTACCCAAACCGAAGAACATGTGGCAAGGCTTGAGCATGTATTTGAAATTTTAGGTGAGAAAGCACAGGCAAAAAAATGCGATGCGATGGAAGGGCTGGTAAAAGAAGGGGAAACAGTGGTAGAAGAAACACAGGAAGGAAGTATGACCCGCGATGTAGGTATTATTATTTCAGCTCAGAAAGTAGAGCATTATGAAATCGCTGCTTACGGCAGCCTTGTGCAATTAGCCACCACAATGGGTCATGAAGATATAGCCCAGATATTGCAGGAAACCCTCGACGAAGAAAAGCAAACAGATGAAGGGCTTACTGCAATAGCAGAAAATGATATCAACTGGGAAGCTGAACTGGAAAATGGAAATGAAGAAGGGGAGGAATGATTGATCGCCTGATCATCGGCCAGGCTTTTACTGGCTGATGATCTTTTATTGCTATTTATTCACCGGCATATCTGTAAGGCCGGGTGTGAAAGACGCGGAAAATCAACAATGACACAGCCATCATAAACTGCTTTAGAAAACAAAAAACCTTTTGCTAAATGAAATCATTACAAAAATCCATCAAGAACCATGGCATACAAAGCCTGGTCGTGTACAAGAAAGAAAAAGAATTACTTGTAAAGGTCAAGAAATCTGATCCATCTATCTATTACCCCAAAGTGATCATGCCGGAGCAGCCGAACTGTTATATCAAAACAAAGAAACATGAATGCTGGTAATAACCTTACTCACTTGCCGCGAACAATAGTCTTTACAAGTTGATCACTTATTTCCTTCTCCAGGCCGGCTGGTAAAACAGCCGAACTGTCGTCCAGTGCCCTCAAGCCAACTGTATCGGGTCCCAGGTATAAATATGTTGATCTCCTCCATTGATGCTGATACGGACCCGCTTTTCTTCATTGAACCCAAAGATCTGGCCCTTGATCTCGTATGGTACTCCATCAACCATCATTTCTATAAAAAAGCTTTTGGTGGCCGAAGTCTTTGTTCTCATTTTCTGATCTGTTTTTAAGGGTATGCATTTTATTTTATCAGGAGTATGCTGCTTCATAATATCATGTGTTTAATAATTATGCCAGTTGTATTAGAAGGTGAGATCCAGCTACAGATGGGGTTAAATGAGTTCGTTTGGAAACAGTAAAGAGGGCAGAATTTTCCGGCAAACTGTTCCTCAATCTTCAAACAAGTCTGTAATTCTTACTGATTTATCGTTAAATTTTTCCCGGAGGCTTTATTTCTTGGTCAAATACATTAGTTTTATGCTCTCTTAAGTCCGCCCTTTTTAAATTTCCCCAATATTTTGTTGAATCCTGTATTCGCGTTAGCGCGGAATACTGCTATGGTTACCCCTGTCCGGGTGGGTAGCTGGAGAAAAACGCCATGCCGGATACAATTACCATGTGGTTGCAGACAGAACGGATGTTCTGTGCTGCCCGGTTTTAATTTGTCATATGAGATCGTTTGTTGTTTTATGCGCTGATTAAAATGACCAGCGGAATTATTATATAGACTGGAATGAAAAGGATCACTGTTTTATTGGTTGATGACCATCGCCTGATGATGGAAGCCTGGGC
>DATAJQ010000024.1:0-7788 GCA_036262095.1 Chitinophagaceae bacterium
TGCCGCTATCAAAAGTTATGAAAAAGGAAATTTTATCCGGCCAACGATCATTGAAAACCTGCCGGTAGGTGGCGAACTGTTACGGACAGAAATATTCGGCCCCGTTATGAGCTTACTGCACATGAAAACAGTGGAAGAGGCCATCGCTTTTATTAATAATGGCGCTTATGGAAATATGGCCTGTATATTCACCAGCAGTGGATCAAGCGCCAGGAAATTCCGTAGCCAGGCTATGGCCGGTAATATCGGCATCAATATCGGCGTAGCAGCGCCCATGGCGCAATTCCCCTTCAGCGGATGGAAAGAAAGTTTTTTTGGTGATCTGCATGGTCAGGGTAAACACGCCGTTGAATTTTTCACACAAACAAAAGTTGTTATCGAACGCTGGCCAAAAGAATGGTCAAGAAAATTTTAAATAAAGATGAACAGATCAACTATACAGATTGCCAACGCACCCTGCTCCTGGGGAGTACTTGAATTTGAACTGGAAGGAAAATCACTGGGATATGAACAGGTACTGGACGAGATCGTACAAACAGGATATAAAGGTACTGAACTGGGCGACTGGGGATTTATGCCTACCGATCCTTCGGCCCTTCAACAGGAAATAACAGAACGCAAACTCAGTTTGCTTGGAGCTTTTGTTCCTGTAGCGCTCGCTTACACATCCGCACACGAAGCAGGTATTGAACAGGCATTGAAAACAGCCGGCCTCATGTATGAAGCAGGTTATCCTGAAGCATTTATTGTACTGGCTGATAATAATGGCAGTATTGATTTCCGCACCGAAAACGCAGGAAGGATCAAACCTAAACACAGTCTTGATGCTGAAAGCATGAAAACCTTCGGAGCAGGGGCAGAAAAGATCGCTAAAGCAGTAAAAGACCGATATAACATGCGCACCGTTTTTCATCATCATTGTGCAGGCTATATCGAAACGCCCTGGGAAATAGATGCATTCCTTGCAGCCACCGATCCTTCGCTGGTAGGTCTTTGCTTCGACACAGGTCATTATCAATTCGGAGGAGGAACCGATCCATTGGGGTTCATGGATAAATACTGGAACAGGATCTGGCATATACATTTCAAAGACTTTTCACCAGAAATAGCAGCGATCGGCGCTGCCAACAACTGGGATTATTTTAAATCGGTTCAGCAAGGTGTTTTCTGTGAACTGGGAAAGGGAACGGTCGATTTCAAAGCCATCCGTGATTTTCTACAAAGGAAAAATTACAATGGCTGGATAGTTGTAGAACAGGATGTATTGCCCGGCATGGGAGATCCAGCCAGGTGTGCAGAGAACAACAGGCAATACCTGCGATCAATTGGCTTATAGATTGTGAAAACTTAACTGGATTTTCAAGTACCATTAAAGAAAAAATATGAAGAAGATCAATATAGCATTGTTAGGAATGGGACGTATTGGCAAGATACATTTTATGAATATTAAGCAGTATTTCCCCTCAGCAACCATTACTGCTGTGGCAGATCCTGTGTCAGATGAATCACTCCATCAGCAATATAAAAATGTTTTTTTCACCAATGATCCCTATGAAGCGATCAAACGCAATGATGTGGATGCAGTATTGATCTGCACACCTACAAGCTCGCATGCCGATCTGATAGAAGAAGCCATACGCCAGCGGAAGCATATTTTTTGTGAAAAGCCGATGGACCTGTCCCTGGAAAGAACAGAAGCGCTTACAGAAATGGCGGCAACCAATAAAATGAAACTGATGATCGGTTTTAACAGGCGTTTCGATCCTGACTTCATGCAGGCATACAGGTCGGTCCGCGAAGGAAAGATCGGCAATGTTCAGATCGTAAAAATAACCAGCCGAGATCCCGGCCTTCCCCCTCTTGATTATATCCGCAATTCAGGCGGCTTGTTTATGGATATGGCCATCCATGATTTTGATATGGCCAGGTATATCATGAATAAAGAAGTGGTGGAAGTGTTTGCCAAAGGCCTGGTGGTAATTGATCCGGCGGTGGCTGAAGCGGGTGATGTGGACACAGCTATTACCACCCTGACTTTTGAAGATGGGTCCTATGCTGTTATTGACAATAGCCGCAAAGCCATATACGGATATGATCAACGCCTTGAAATATTCGGAAGCGGAGGAATGATACAGGTAGACAACAATCTTCACAACCGGAACGTACTTTACAATGAATCGGGCATACACCAGGCATTGCCGCTCGATTTCTTTATGGACCGTTACAGCCGCTCCTATTTAAAGGAAATGGAATTATTCATCCAGGCATTAACGCTCAACACGCCTATGCCTGCAACCGGTTCGGATGCTATACAGGCCACCATTATTGCAGCAGCAGCAAAGCAGTCGATGGAAACAGGCAGTCCTGTAAAACTGGAAGAAATAAAAAAAAGCAGCGTATTGGTTTAGTCGGTTTTACTAATGAAATGGATTAACTTGAACTCATATCAACTGTTTGTTCAGTGACAGGGAACAACCAATGCAGGATATAACTACTTAATTCTATGAATAAGGTTTCGATCAAGGACATTGCCCAAAAGGCCGGGGTCTCCATCACTACGGTCTCCATTGTGCTCAATGGCAACGGCACGGAAAGAAAGATCAGTCCCTCCAAGATCAAAAAGATCATGGACGTAGCTGCCGAACTGAACTACCGGCCCAACCAGCAAGCCAAAAGCCTGCGCACCGGGAAAACTTACACTCTCGGACTTATCGTGGATGATATTTCCAACTTCTTCTTCAGCCACCTGGCAAAGACGGTAGAGGAAGAAGCAGACAAATTTGGTTACACTGTAATGTTTTGCAGCAGTGAGAATGACGAAGGTAAATCACGGAATGTACTTGGCACCCTGCTCAACAAACAGATGGATGGCTACCTGATCGCCCCTACTTCGGGAATGCAGCAGGAGATCAATCAACTGGTGCAGGAAAACAAGCCATTGGTGCTGGTAGACCGTTTTTTCCAGAATTCATCTGCCAGTTATGTAGCGCTGGACAACTACAAGGGAACTTTCGACAGTGTGACCCATCTGGCAAAACAGGGTTATTCTAAAATTGCGATCGTTACCAATGACTCTGAACAGATCCAGTTGCAGGAACGTTTTGAAGGCTACAAAACCGCTTTGCGCAAACATAAGATCCCTTTTGTTCCTGAATATGTGAAAAAGATCCCTTTCAAATTCTCCGCCCAGAAAACAGTGCGTGAGATAGAGAGCTTTGTTGCAGCCAATCCTGACATAGATGCAATACTATTTACTTCCAATAACCTGGGTATTCCCGGCCTGGAAGGATTGCGCAACCTGAATAAGAAAGTAGGAAACGATATTGCCGTTATCTGTTTTGACGATAATGATCACTTCAGGCTCGCATCACCATCCATTACAGTTATTTCCCAACCCATCAGGGCTATCGGGAAAAATGCCTTGAAGATATTACTGGACCAGATTGACAAAAAAGAATTGAAACAGGTGAAATCTGTGTTGCTGCCCAACCTGATCGTAAGGGAGTCGACACCAGTTAAAGCCAGTGTTGTTCCGGTTGCAAAACCAAAATCAAAAGCCGTGGACAACCCGGCAAAAGGAAAAAAATAAAATACCGTCTTATAAAAAAACGATTGCTTTGAAAACCTTACATACTGCAGATTACATTGTTTTCCTGATCTATTTCATTGGTATCTCCGCATACGGTTATTATATCTACAATAAAAAGAAGTCGGCCAGCCAGGGTGCAAAAGAGTTCTTCCTGGCAGAGGGAGCACTCACCTGGTGGGCAATTGGTGCATCGCTGATCGCCTCTAATATTTCGGCAGAGCATTTTATCGGCATGAGTGGATCGGGCTATGCCCTTGGTCTTGCCATATCCACGTATGAATGGATGGCAGCAGCCACGCTGATCATTGTCGCCATCTTTATCATACCCGTTTATCTTAAGAATAAAATATTCACCATGCCCCAATTCCTTGCCACCCGGTACAATGATTCGGTGAGCACGGTGATGGCAGTGTTTTGGCTACTGGTATATGTATTCGTCAACCTCACATCCATTATTTACCTCGGTTCTTTGGCCATCTCTGCTATTTCAGGTATCAGCTTTGAATGGTGCATTGTAGGGCTGACTATTTTTTCCGTGATCGTAACACTGGGGGGAATGAAAGTGATAGGATATACAGATGTGGTGCAGGTGATCGTATTGATCATTGGTGGATTGATCACCACTTATCTTGCCCTCACTTTATTATCGGAGAATTTCGGGTTTGGCAAAAACATCTTTAAAGGTCTTTCATTGCTGCGCCAGCAAGCACCGGATCATTTCCACATGATCTTTGATAAATCCAGCCCTCATTACAAGGAATTACCTGGATTGTCTGTATTGATCGGAGGCATGCTGGTCAACAATCTCGCTTATTGGGGATGCAACCAGTATATTGTACAACGCACATTGGGTGCTGATCTGAAAACAGCACGCAAAGGAATCCTTTTCGCTGCATTCCTGAAGTTACTTATTCCCGTCATTGCCGTGCTGCCAGGCATTGCGATGTATGTACTGCACAGCAAAGGCCTGTTCCAACAGGAGATGTCGGATGCGGCAGGCGTGGTGAAACCAGACCATGCCTACCCTACCCTCATGAATCTTTTACCGGCAGGATTAAAGGGTGTGGCTTTTGCAGCACTTACTGCCGCTATCGTAGCATCACTGGCAGGTAAAGCCAATAGCATCTCCACGATCTTCTCACTGGATATTTACAGGAAATTCATTGATAAAAATGCCTCAGAGAAAAAACTGGTGCGCACAGGCAGATGGGCGGTGATCATTTCAATGCTGATCGCTGCTTTGGTCACGCCTGCATTAAAGTCGCTGGACCAGGCTTATCAGTTCATACAGGAGTATGTCGGATTTATCTCCCCAGGTGTGCTGGCCATTTTCCTGCTTGGCCTGTACTGGAAAAAAACAACCGCTACAGCCGCAATGGCAGGAGCGTTGCTGACGATACCCATTTCCACTGTGTTGAAATTCCTGCCATCCTGGTCAAATGGAGCTTTTCCTGATTATCCATTTCTTGACAGGATGGGAATTACATTCCTGCTGACTACGTTTATTATGATAGTTGTAAGCCTCGCCAAACCCAAATCCCCCGGCACACATGAAATAGCAGTAGACACTTCTATGTTCCGTGTATCAAGGGGATTCGTGATCGGATCAATCATTATTTGCGGAATACTGGCAGCATTGTATACTGTGTTCTGGTAACAGCTTAATCACTAATAACATAAACTGCAGGCTACCCTCTGTACTGCTCGATCTCCGCTACAGTTTTGATCAGCGGATCTCCAAGCAGCCGGTATCCCTGCTCAGTGATAATAAAGTTCTCTTCTACCCTTACACCGCCAAAACTGCGGAATGGAGCAAGCTTATCATAATTAATGAACTGGCTGAATTTTTTCTGGCTTTCCCATATATCCATCAGTTCGGATATAAAATAAAGTCCTGGTTCAACCGTCAGCACAAAACCTGGCTCAAGCTTCCTGGCTAAACGGAGGGATTTTAATCCAAACTCCTTGCTTTTTTGCTGACCATCGGCATAGCCGACATATTGTTCACCCAGGTCTTCCATATCATGCACATCCAATCCCATCATGTGGCCAAGCCCGCACTGGAAAAACAACGTATGTGCTCCCTGTTGCACTGCCTCCTTAACATCACCCTTCATCAAGCCTAATTGCTGCAGGCCCTTTACCAGCCATTCGCAGGCCAGATGATGGATATCGTAAAACAATGCCCCAGGTTTTAAAGCATTGACAGCTTCTTCCTGTGCACGCAGAACAATTTCATATGCTTCTTTTTGCAGGGAAGTAAATTTTTTATCTACCGGATAACTCCGCGTAAGATCACCTGCATAATGCATGGCTGTTTCGGCGCCAGCATCGCAAAGCACTATCTGTCCGCTTTTCAAAACAGCATCCGTAGGATGGTTGTGCAGGATCTGCCCGTTGATGGTATAGATGACAGGATAAGAAAGGCGTCCCCCTGCGCTTACTGACATGCCTTCCAGTTTGCCGCTGACGTATTTTTCTGTAACACCGGCAACTGATTCCCGCATTGCAGCAAGATGCATTTCATTGCTGATATTGACAGCCTTATTGATCTCTGCTTCTTCTTCCGGAGATTTTATTGCCCGTTGGGCTACCACCGCTTTAATAAGCTGAATGGAAGCATCATCCTTCACTGCCGCAACAGGCCGGTTTAATAATACTGATAACCATAACAGATTTTCCGGCCGGTAGGGCGGAAGATAATGTACGGTTTGTCCTGTTGCAATAGACTGCTTGATTATATCCGGCAGCTTATCTGTACCGATCACTTTTTTAATACCGGCTTTTTCTGCCGCCTCTGACAGGGAAGTTTGCGGCCCTGTCCATACAATATCATCAAGTGTTGCTTCATCACCTACGATCATTTCTGTATCCTCGTCTACATTAATAACCCCTGCCAGTCCGGGTTTATCGAGACCAAAAAAATAAAGGAAACTGCTATCCTGCCTGAACGGATACACATTGTCTTTATAGTTCATGCCGCTTTCACTGTTGCCGAGTAATAATATAAGTCCCTTACCCATTGCAGCGGAAAGCACGCGCCTTCTCTCTTTATAAGTTTCTCTGCTAAACATATTCTCCTGTTTTATGATCATTTATTATCTGGGGCCTCCGGGGCAATGGGTCCTTAAATAACTTGTAAACAACTGTGCCAAATGAGCTGAAGTTCCCGGCCCTTCACTAATGCCATGTGTACGGTTTGGATAGCTCATCATCTGGAATTGCTTTCCATTTTTCACCAGTTCGTTGATCAGCATTTCAGTTCCCTGGTAATGCACATTATCATCCCCTGTGCCATGGATCACCAGCAGGTTACCTTTCAGGTTCTTTGCATGTGTGATAGGCGAGCCCTGAACAAAAGGCTCTTTATTTTCCTGAGGCAGCCCCATATACCTTTCCTGGTAAATATTATCATACAGGAGTTGGTTGGCTACCGGTGCAATCGCGATACCTGTTTTATAAATATCAGGGTACTGGAACAGAAGATTCAAGGTAGTGGACCCGCCACCGCTCCAGCCATGAACAGCTATCCTGTCGGGATCAACAAAAGGCCATTGTATGATCTTCTTTGCAGCCATTGCCTGGTCGCGGATATTAATGATCCCTATGTTCTGGTAAATAGCTTTACGCCATGCTGCACCTTTCGGAGCAGGAGTTCCCCTGCCTTCAACACTTATCTGTATGTATCCATCCGCAGCGATATCTCCGGCATAGAGACGTGTACCTGCAGCCCCTATCGCATCCCGTACGGTGGTGTTAGCAGGTTCTGCATACACATAAAAAAGCACAGGATATTTTTTGGTGCTGTCAAAATTCTTTGGCTTGATCATCCATCCGTCCATAGTAACGCCATCATCCGTAGTGACCTGGAACATCTCTACGTTACCGGATGGTTCCATTTTACGGGACATTTCCTTAACTGTTTTATGTCCGGGAAAACTAACCCATTCTGAAACCGATTGGTTTTTATGATTGGAGAAACTATGATTGGCATAACGGCCATTGGGAGAAAGCGTATAATTATGCGTTCCTTTCTGATCAACCGGTGATAACAGTTCCAGTTTTCCTTTTCCGTTGAGCAGGATGCGATAAAGATACTGTTGGGTGGCGTTATCAGGAGATGCCATAAAATATACATATCCTCCTTTTTCATCCACAGCCTTCAGGCTGATCATATCGTAATTACCAACTGTAACCAG
>DATAJQ010000025.1:0-1683 GCA_036262095.1 Chitinophagaceae bacterium
CTAAAATAGGAGGTTCTTACTAAGCAAAATGGCAGACTTTTTAGATATTTCTACTTCAACTCCCAACGTCACTTCCACAAAAAGGGGTGACTACAATATGGCTTTGTCTACCGTTATCCAGGTAAACAAAGAACAAGGTGCTTCTACTGCTATCCGAAGAGGATATGCTCTTGGGAGATCTGACCTTGTTACCCCCAATGTCTTTGCTAAAACAACAGCAAAAGAAGATGGGACCGTAGTTATTTCAGCATTACCTTTCCCTCCTTACATGCCCTCCTACGTTAATGTAACAGATGCAGCAGACGGAACAGGTGAGGACATTTCAGCAAGTGATGACGATTACGTAGTTCAAGGTATTATCAAAGGCAGAGTAGCCGTAAAAATGTCAGGGACAGGTCAGCCAGGCCAGCAAGTAATGACCGCCGATGAGGGGGAATTTGCAGCCTATGACGGCTCAGGTGCTCAATATGTAAAGGGTGTTTTCTTGGGCTTACCTGGAGCATCATTAGACGGTGCAGTAATAAAACAGGGATGGACCGACGGGGTGCTTGGTGTTATCGACTTTAACGGAGGTGCTTAACAAGAAATGGCAAACTTCCTTAACCTAGGTAAATACGGCGATTCATCAATTTGGAACGGCCTATCTGGAGCTATCCAATCAAAGCAGCACAGAATGTATGCCTTTGGCAAGATGTTTAGTGATGTAGAAAGGGTAAGAAACGTTCTCAAGTCTCCAGTAGTATATGCTTTCACAGGACCTAAAGACCAAATAGATGAAAGAACAGGTAAGAGGGTAAAGGCACGATCTCTATATGCAGGAGTAAACGCAAACTCAAAGGTCCCTGACTACGAATATCCGGTAGCAAACATTGACAAACTCGCAAAAGCTCAAGAGGTGCTAGCAGTAGGTGAATCAGCCTCCTCTACAGAGATTGATAAAGCACTCAATGATCCATATTATCCAGAATTCCAAGAGCCGCTCAAATACTACAACGATATGCTTTTGGACACTGAAAGCGCATCATCCTTACATACCTCTCAAGACTTTCCACTCTTAAACAACGTTGTAGTAACAGGCGAAGTAATCATAGACCAGCAAACACAATTCCCTCTTTTGGACCTTGTAGCAACAGAAAACACAACGGACCTCATCTTTAGACAATTCAAAGGAACAGGATTTGATATCGAGGCGTTAGTTGGTGAAGGTGGAGAAACCGAGCCAAAGAAAATGTCCTTTACCAAATCAGAGTGGTACACTCGAAAATCTGGAGGAGAAATCCAATGGACTGACGAGCATGAAATGCAACCCTATTTCATTGACCCGCTCCAAATAGCACGAGGACAGTTCAGCATAGCAGCAAACAAGGTAAAGTCTCAAAAAGTGGTTAAAGCGTTAGCAGGATTACAAACACAAGCAGGAGCCGACCTAACCTTATACACTAATGACCATAGCACAAACAACCCCTACACATACATTGCTTTAGTCAGAAAGTTCATCAATCACACAAACTATGGAAACATGAACGTAGCAGCCTGCAACTCAAAAACATTGTATGCAATCCTCAACAATACTAATGTTAAGGGCTTAAACGCTACACAAGGCTTAACAGGCGAACAAGGAAACAAGTTCACCATTCCAGGAGTGCCAGGAGTAACAGGAACAATAGATGAATCGTTAACAGA
>DATAJQ010000026.1:0-6104 GCA_036262095.1 Chitinophagaceae bacterium
GCGAGTAATGAAATGATCGTAATATCCAGATCGGTGAAGTCGTAGGAATGCTGATTTTTTATCAGGTCGGCCAGATGTTTTGGATAATGTTGCTGATTATGGGATATTTTTTCAAATGCGATCTGTAATTCTTTTGCATCATTTCGCGCCTTGCGTACATACCCATCGATGAATTGATTTTTAAACAGGGAATCGATCACCGCAGGTTTGTTTTCAGCGGAGAAGATCAGTACTTTTAGTTCTGGCTGCACTTCCCTCACCGCAGGGATCAACTTAGCTCCTCCGGAGATCTTTTGCGGCTTGCCATCCGGTTCAAAATACAAGTCGCAGATCAGTAGATCATATGATTTTCCTGCTTTTTTCGCATTCGTAATCTTTATTAATGCATCGTCGCAATAATACACGTAATCAACTTCTTCCACGCCGAGTATTTCCAGCGTCTTTTGAATGGAAATATTTGCGCTTTCCTGATCCTCAGCTATTAATACTTTCTTGATCATTGGATAAGATTGGAATAAGGATTTTGATCTCTGCACCGTTGGCAGTTTCCTTGGCGAAAGTAATTTGCCCGCCAATTTGATTTATACGGGTTCCCGTACTTTTTAAACCATTTCCTTTTATGAAATTTGACGGAAACCCCTGACCATCGTCCTTATAGATCAATTCGAGATGGTTATTGGGTCTTGAAAAATGGATCACAACATGACGGGCTCCGCTATGCTTCTTCATGTTGACCATTAGTTCCTGTAATACTTGTTCAAGTTCTTTGACAATCATGGATGAAATTCCTTTCCACAATTCTTCCTTGTTACCTACCACTGATATTTTGGTAGTGGGAGTAGCGAAAGAAGTTAGTGTCCGGCTTATCCGGGCAGGAGTATCGCCCTCTTTTTCAACCGGCTCATAGGAAATATCTCTTGAGTGTTCATAGAGGTATTCGATCTTATCAAGTAAGACTACTTTATCGATGGTCTCTGCATGTTCGATCTCACTCATGACACGGTAAAGTCCGTTTGCGACAGTATCGTGTATCTTTTGTGAGATTCTCAGTTGATTCTTTTGGATTGCCGCATGCGTTTCCAGTTTCATCTGCTGTCTTTTTTTACGGTAGCGCCAAAAGGCACCTCCTACGATCAATATAGCCATCAGTATGCTTCCATACACCAGAATCTTCTGACGCAGGATTTGCAATTCCTTTTGAGCATTATCTTTCTGTAAAACCAGATTCTCAGCTTTGCTTCTATCAGACTCATATCTTATCAGGGCAAACTGATTTTTTGCTGCGTTTTGGGTTGTTTGAACGCTGTCGCTTAAATGTTGGTATTGGCTGAACAACCTTTTTGTTTCCTGAACAGAAGCGAGTGGTATCAATTTTCGAAGCGCTTCCAGGCGGTCATCTGCGCTGTTTGTTTTTTGCGCGATTGCATACATCTTTCTTGCATAATACAACGCAGAGTCAGCATTATTCAACCGGTAGTAATCAAAAAGATGATTATAGCTGGCCGTAACACCAATATCGTCTTTTTCCCGTATGCGGATGCTTAAGGCGTTATAAAGATCCGGGAGAGGATTGAAGTTTCGATCTACTTCCCATTTTAAGCTGGCCAGGTTTGTTATTCTTCTTGCCAGGGCTCTTCTATCTTCGTCCTGGCTTGCCTTAATAGAAAGAAAAGTGCGTAATGCTTCTTTATAGTCGCCCTTTTCCCGAAGTGCTACAGCAATGTTGTTCCGGTAAACATTTTGATAGTCTGAGCGCGGCTGGGCTTTTATCGCGCGATCATAATAACCGATGGCTGCGTCATATTTCTTAAGGCCCACATTACTTCGTCCAAGGTTATTATAAAGAGAAGCCATGCAATCCCGTTGTAAGCTGTCTTCATTAAGAAGCTTAATGCCGGCAAGAGCGCTTTCCTGGACGCCAAAAAAATCGCCGGCTTCCTGTTGTATTTCGGCCATATAGCCATATGACAGCGCTATGAGAAAGCTGTCTTTTGAATTTTTAGTAACCTCATTGAAATAAATGAATGCAGAATCTGGTTTATTGGTAAAATAAAGAAAGTTTTCTCCTTTCTTAAAGTCTGCCGAAGTAGGATATTCCACAGATTGAGGCGCTGGAGACTGGTTTTTTCTTACGCATGCACAAGCAATCAGTACTATCAATAATAGTAGATGAATTCTCAAGGTTGAAGCTTTGGTTGGAGCGAAAATCTATAAATTTTCTGAAACTCAGCAAAGTCATTAAAAAAGTGAGGCAGAAAATTCTGCCTCACTCGCTTTTGAACACATCAGGATCCTGGAGGGGGCGGAGGTGGAGGCGGTTTAGGCGGTGTGCCGCCGGAGTCGCCGTTTCCATCGTCATCCATGGTTGTTACGATTATGTGTTGCAGCGGGCAGTTTGTTTTGCCCGGTATATGGCTTGGGTTATGGCAAAGCAATGCCCAAACAAGGAGAATGAACCCTGTCATTTTTTTAAATTTTAAGTGTTGTGAATTAGCGGGCAGCAACACTGTGTTGCCGGGCGCTGTTAGCGAAGGCTGATGTTTCAGCCGGGGAAGTGGGAGTATGAATACGATCCGGTTTACCGCTTCCCTGGCCAGTTTGCCGGGATCATATTGTGTACTCCTTGCAGATCTTTTACGCCGTAGCTACTTAGCGTGAGTAAATCTGAGATTCAAAAATATGACGGGACAAACCATTGACTTGCATAGGATTCCGGGAATTCCTATGATTCCGTTCGTTCCGGTAGGAATTCCGGAAAGCAGAAGCGGAATGGCATGAAGAAGATTTTTTAGTAGCTTAATTCTTAAGCTTGTGCACAAGATCATACCGCCGAACCAATGAAACCTGAAGAGATCCGGGAAACTCCTGAACTATATTATTCATTCCGAAAATTCCGGTTATGTATCAAGATTACCTGGACGCGATCATGAAATATTATGAGCAAAAGAAGCTCAACAATGAACTTTCATTGAGACTGTTGAATCCAACCCCGGGTAAAATAAAAGACGAATGCGTAGCCGTATATCAGTCGAGGTTATTGGAAAGAGACCTGAAAATGCTGATATCTTTCATGGAGGTGCGTGAAGGAGCAGACATATTAAAAGCTATTAAAAAGGGAAGGGATAAGTTCAAGCCTCTGGATAATTATTTGAAAAATGCCACAGAAAAAACCGAGGACAGGAATATCGAACTACTGGGCTGGCTATTGGATTTTGAGCCAAGGCCGTATGATGACCGTTACGATTATAAAAAAGATGTTGCCCCCACAACGAAAAAGACATTGGCAAAACCTCCAGAAGATCCAACAAAAGAGGGGGCATATGGCAAAGCTGTAAACCCCATCGGGCTTACAACCACAGCCATTCAACCTGAGCCGACAGACACTGCGCAAATTGGTCCAAAGCGGCCGGCCCTTATTAAAAAACTGGGATTCATCGCGGGAGGTTTGATCATTGCATCAGGATTAATTGCGGCCGTTATTTTCAATAACAAAGAGAATAAGGGCTGTATGATTTGGGTCGGAGACCATTATGAGCGGGTGTCCTGCGATTCGTCAGGGGGCATGGGACTGGTGTTGGGTTTAGATGCAAACAGTGTTCGTCATTTGCGCAGAATAACAAGGCCCGATACACTTACGGAAAAAGATATCGGCAGGGTATGGTATAGGAAAAGAGGGGCTGATAGTCTTGATTTTTATACAACCGGAGGGAGAGATCCTGTAGATCCAAATCTGGACCTGAAGAGATTGACGGTTTATATTTTTGAGAAGTATTTGCGCAAGAAAAATCCAACAGATTCAAGCGGTGCCCGATAAATGTATTTGTTTGGATATAAATAATGGAGCCCTGGAACCACCTTAATCCCTGCTCCAATCCTTCATCTTATTTTTCACTTTAAATATCTTACAAATCCACCATGAGTAATTTCGACAAAATCGTACGCGCCAGCGTTGCCTCTTACAGGCGCTCCGTGAGGGCCACCAAAAAACAGTCTGCCAGGGAAACTGCCCGAAAATATCGCGAGCAAAAGAAACTGGAGGACATAGCAGATGCCGTCACTGCCGTTAATGAATACACGGATTACATAACCGTTTTAAAATCGGTGCATAAGGAAGCTGCTGACCCTGTTAACTGGGAAGAAATCCTGAATGACGTAGCACCTGCAGCACCCGAAAAAACATCCACCAATGAAGAAGCTGCAAAACGGAGGCTGTCAACCTATAAGCCTTCCGCGATCGATAAATTATTCGGCCTTTCGGGAAACAAGAAACGCAAGCTGGAAAAGGCTATAGAAATCGGTCGTGCCAACGACGAGCAGCAATATAAAGTGGTTGTAAAAAAATTTGAAGAAGATATTACAGAGTTTGAGTTTTTGCAAACGACCGCAAAAGGCATATTGAATAAGGACGTCCAGGCTTATAGAGCGGCAATCGACTATTATGAACCTTTTAGTGAGATCTCTGAGTTAGGTTCAAAACTGGATATAGAGTTCCGCCAGGAAAATGGCACCCTCGATCTGTGCGTAAATGGACTGGATATCATTCCCGATTATGTTTTATCCCAAACATCAACCGGTAAGTTATCAAGAAAGAATATGCCTGCAGGAAGGTTCCAGGAGCTCTATCAGGACTATGTGTGCAGCGCTGTACTGAGAGTGGCAAGAGAAGTGTTGGCAGTTATTCCATTGAATTATGTAGTAGTGAATGCAAGCGGTACTTTGTTCGATTCTTCCACTGGTCATGAGGGCGAGCATACGCTGATCTCGGTAGTGATCACACCTGAGAAACTTGCATTATTAAATTATGCTACACTAGACCCCTCTGACTCCATGAAGAACTTCCACCATAATATGAAGTTCGCCAAAACCGGAGGCTTTTCACCTGTTGAGAAAATCAATCCACAAACACTCATCCTCTAAAATCATTTTATGTTCTCCCGAAAGAAAATTGCCGCGCTTGAAGAACAAGTGCAAAATCTGCAGGCTGAATTGAACAACACAAAACAGACACTGAGTACAAAAGAGCAGGAGCTGGCTGAAGCTCAAAAAGAATTGCATCTGACGATAGATTCCTTACAGTCGTCTTCGCAATCAAACCTTGAGTTGCGCACCAAATATCAGCCGATCATTGATGTGGAAAAAGCCGTACTTGAGCAGCGAGCGGTTATAGATGAGGCCAATCAAACCATCGCTGATCTCAATACTAAATATCAGCAAGCACTAACTATTCATCATTCTCTTGAGCAGGAGATCAGTTTGTTCGAGGATCATTTGGAGATTAATTCCTTTGGACTATATAAGCCCCAATTTAATTTTGATACATCAGATCAATTCAAAGCAGCCATTGAGGCAAACTATGAGGCACAAAAGAAAATGATCAGGGAAGATACCGCTATCGTTTGCCATACCGAATGGTCGGTAAGCGGCAGCAAAGCCGAAGGCAGAAAGATGACAGCAAAGTACAAGAAACTGATGTTATTCGCTTTCAACGGTGAATCTGATAGTTTGATCGCTAAAGTAAAGTGGAATAATGCTGAGAAAAGCGTTGACCGGATCAAAAAAGCATTTGAGTCGATCAACAAATTAGGAGAAACGCATAGTATTGAGATAACCCATCCCTTCTTTCAATTGAAGCTTGAAGAACTGAGACTCACTTATGAGTTCGAACAGAAAAAATATGAGGAGAAGGAAGAGCAGCGCCGGATTCGGGAGCAGATGCGTGAGGAAGAAAAGGCGCAACGTGAATTCGAACGTGCACAGCGCGAGGCAGAAGATGAGGAATACCGTTATCAGAAAGCATTAGAGAAGGCAAAAGCAGAATTTAACGCCGCAACGCAGGAAAGTTCAGCGATCCTCTCAGAGAGAGTCAGGTTGCTGGAACAGCAGTTGCAGGAAGCACATGAGAAGAAGGAACGTGCGATGGCGATGGCTCAATTGACGAAGGTTGGTCATATCTATGTGATCTCGAATATCGGTTCGTTTGGTGAAGATGTATATAAAATGGGGATGACCCGAAGGTTGGATCCGCTTGATCGGGTAAGAGAGCTAGGCGATGCATCTGTTCCATTCCTGTTCGATGTTCATGCGATCATTTATTCGGAGAATGC
>DATAJQ010000027.1:0-3979 GCA_036262095.1 Chitinophagaceae bacterium
CACAAAGATCAAGGAGCTGCTGGCCCAGGAGCCGGCAGGGCAGGAAGTAACCGTTATGGGATGGGTAAGAACCTTCCGCAATAACCAGTTTATGGCTATCAATGACGGCTCTACTAATAATAATCTGCAGGTTGTGCTTGAGCTGGGAAAGTTTGACGACGAAACGCTGAAGCGTATTACCACTTCCGCCTCTGTAAAAGTGAAAGGAAAAGTAGTGCCTTCATTGGGCAAAGGACAGAAGATGGACCTGACCGCTGAAACACTGGAAATATTGGGTGATAGCGATGCAGAGAAATACCCGCTGCAACCCAAGAAACACAGCCTTGAATTTTTGAGGGAAATCGCCCACCTGCGTTTCCGCACCAATACATTCGGCGCCGTATTCCGCGTGCGTCATGCACTGGCTTTTGCGATTCACAAATTCTTTAATGATAAAGGATTTGTTTATATGCATACTCCCATCATTACGGCCAGTGATGCAGAAGGAGCCGGTGAAATGTTCAGGGTGTCTACCTTACCATTCGATAATCCACCCAGGAATGAAGACGGCAGCATCAACTTCAGGGAAGATTTCTTTGGCCGCAGCACTAACCTTACTGTGAGCGGCCAGCTCGAAGGAGAACTGGGTGCAACGGCTTTTGGTGAGATCTATACATTCGGCCCTACTTTCCGTGCAGAGAATTCCAATACAGCACGCCACCTGGCTGAATTCTGGATGATAGAACCTGAAGTTGCATTCAATGACCTGGAAGATAATGCAGACCTCGCCGAAGAGTTCATTAAATACCTGATCAGGTATGCAATGGAGCACAACAGGGAAGATCTTGATTTTCTTGCGCAGCGCCTTGCAGAAGAAGAAAAGCAATTGCCGCAGGACAAACGCAGTGAAATGGGCCTGATCGAGAAGCTGGAATTTGTATTGAATAACGATTTCGAACGGATCACATATACAGAAGCAATTGATATCTTATTGCAATCACCAGCATATAAGAAAAAGAAGTTTGCTTATGATGTGAAATGGGGCATTGACATGCAAAGCGAGCATGAAAGATACCTGGTGGAAAAACATTTTAAAAAACCAGTTATCGTTACTAATTATCCCGCAGCCATCAAAGCATTTTACATGCGCATGAATGATGATGCAAATCCGGAGTTGGGCCGTGGTCCCACTGTTGCAGCTATGGATATCCTTGCACCAGGCATTGGAGAAATTGTTGGCGGATCACAGAGGGAAGAGCGCCTCAACAGGCTGGAAGAGAGAATGAAAGAAATGCATGTGCCTATAGAAGAGCTATGGTGGTACCTGGATACACGACGCTTCGGTACAGTGCCTCATTCCGGTTTTGGTTTGGGTTTTGAAAGAATGGTGCAGTTTGTAACCGGCATGGGAAATATCCGGGACGTGATTGCGTTTCCCAGAACACCGGGCTCTGCGGAATTCTGATAAGATTGAAAATGATAAAGCAAAGAGAGTGGTGTTAACAACCACTCTCTTTTTTTGATTATGCCTTAACCAGAAACGAATAAGTTTTAATTGTGAAGACTCATCACAGGGATATGCGAGTGATAGATCAGTTGCTTGGTAGAACTTTTTTTGAAAATGCCATCCAGCAGTTTATGTTTTTTAGGAATGGTGATGATAAGATCAAGATTATTCTTTTCTGCAAATTCATGGATGCCGTCTTCGATGTCTTTATGCTGGATAAAATGATACCGGGGGTTGAGGTCAGCTAAAGCGGTTTGCAAAAGGGCTGATTGTTCAGAAAGCCCTGCAGAAGGCTCCTGGTAATGAACATTGAGTACATGAAATTCTGCTTTGAACTGAGCAGCGAAAGATTTGATGACATCGGAAGGAACAGTTTCTGCAACTTCACGAAAATCGCAGGCGAGGCCGATCTTTTTTATACCGGTACCATATTCTTTTCCAACAGGAACACAGATAACTGGCCAGGCAATATGTTTGATGACGCTGAGCGTATTGCTGCCAAAGATCACTCTCTCTACGGCAGAGTGGCCGGTGGTGCCCATTACAATGGCAAAGGGCTGAATTTTTTTACAGATTTCCTCGAGCTCATCTGTTACATTTCCGAGGCGGGCTTCTGTATATATTTTAATTTTTCCGGAGGTAACATGTTCAATTTCCTGCCGGGCTTTGCTCAGTTTTCTTTCTGCATCGGCTTTGAGGTCTTCAACCGAGACCAGTATCAGCGGCGTATCGGTAACGGTAACCGGGATCTGGTAAATATGCAGTAGCATCAGGCTTGCATTAACAGCCAGCGCCATATCGGCTGCATAATTGAGGGCATTGACGGCCACAGGTGAGAAGTCGGTGGGGACGATGATTGTTTTCATTATGTGTAAGCTGTTTATTATTAAGGTAGCAAGAAGAGTGCCGGGGACCGTATTGACATTCTGACTGAAACCGGATAGTTTTCCCGGCTGAGGTGTTCCTGCTTGTGGATTATTTAAGGCAGGGTATCTTATCTGAAAACCTATGCTTATGGCAAAGATACCAGAACCCCAACATCTATGTTTCAGATCCCGAAGCGCAGCCCGTGTAAAGAGACACTCTGTCAAAACGGACATGACACCTATGGTGGACTTAGGCTTTCTTCTTATTGCTTTTTTTGTGATGACGACAGAAATGAGCCGGCCTTATGTTGCAAAATTAAATATGCCGAAGGAGGGAGGTACCCCACCTACTTTAGGAGAATCAAGTGCTGTTACGTTACTGATCGGTTCGGATCATTTATACTATTACCTGGGCGATTGGGAAAAGGCGAAAGCAGCGGGACAAATAAGAGAAACGAGTTTTTCAGTAAAGAATGGAATTGGGAATATTATCCGGGAGCGTCAGACCTGGCTTGTTCAGGCAAAGATCAGCGAGGAAGGAAAGAATGGATTGATGTTTATTATTAAACCAGGTGAGAATGCTCGTTATGGTCAGTTGATTGATGCAATGGATGAAGTTCAGATCAATGGAGTAAAGAAATATATTATTCTAAAGCCGGATGAGGGAGAGGTGGCGTTTCTTGTTGCAAGATCAAATTTTTGATTAATACGAATTGCTCTGGTTTGGATGGCCCTTCTCATAGAAAGTGTGTCACCCTGGCTCTGGTTTAATCCGTTTACTGGCTTAAAGAATATAAGAGCCGGGGTCTTTCAGCGCTGCACTTGCTTCAAATCAGTAAGCCTTACTGCTTAGAAAATATTGCAGATGGGAGAGACTCCGGCTCTTAGAGTACTATACCAGCACGTTTACTAAACCAGGGCCGGGGTGACAGCAGAAAATTCGGACTTGATTGTCCCATTTTTTTCTACCACATATCCCGGAAAATTTCCATTTGTCCACAATCCTTTTTCCCTAAATCGAAGGCTCTGTTTCACCCTTTTCCTTGTTCAGCCTGCATTTCAGCGCATTCTTCGCCCCTGTTTATAAAACATTACCTTAAAAAATATGGTACTTTGTGTTGCATAGTACCAAATATCACCCTATCTTTGATCTGTAAACGGAGAAAATGGGGCTTTTAAACCTTATCCTGCCCCCTCCATAAAATTGAGTTTATGAATATTGAGAACACACAGAGCCAGATGAGGAAAGGAATTTTGGAGTTTTGTATTCTCTCCATTATCCGCCGGGGTGAGGCCTACCCCAGCGACATAGTGGAAGAAATGCGGGCGGCAAATCTTCAGATCCTGGAAGGAACGCTCTATCCACTGCTCACCCGCCTCAAAAATGCTGATATGCTTACTTACCGTTGGGTAGAAAGCAATTCAGGACCGCCCCGCAAATATTTTTCGCTTACGGAAAAGGGCGAGAATTTTTACAAGGAGCTTGAACAAACCTGGAACGAATTGTCGAATGGTGTCAATGCCCTCGCCAAAAAAAATGATCAACCCCTTAACCAATAAACACATCGCTTCAACCCAAAAATATTGACATGAAAAAGATCATTAACATAAACCTTAGCGGAAGGGT